>JACMRC010000065.1 GCA_014376655.1 Mucilaginibacter sp.
AAATGCCTGATGCAGTCTTTCGATCAGACATCAGATGCTAAAATCAAAAAGTGGGAACTGGCATTAACCGACGACTCATTTATCCGCCTGCGCAAAACCTACCAAAACGGTAAGCAAGAGTATTTCTCGTTTCACCTGCATAACCTGCAGGATATGGATTACCTGGGCACAGTAAACACAGGCACACTACAACTAAAAGCCAAAGGCGACTATATCATCGTACAAACCTATAATGATAAAAAGGGTAATGTAGACTCGATGGCAACTGTACTTTCCATCCCCGTAAAAAATATGGAGCCTGAGCGGTTAGATAGTTTGCAGCGTGCTTTGCTGTATTTTAAGACTAAGAACTTATAAACCGTTAGCCCTCACCGTAATCTCTGCAATATCCAACACTTTTATTTCCTGCTCTTTATCGAGGTTCTTAACGCCATCGCTTAGCATCGTCATACAGAAAGGGCAGGCGGCTGCTACAACCTGTGCATTAACAGCTATTATCTCGTCAATACGCTCCATGTTAATGTCTTTATTACCTCTCTCGGGTTCTTTAAACATTTGGGCACCCCCGGCACCACAGCACAAGCCATTGCTTTTGCAGCGTTTCATTTCAACCAGTTCGGTATCTAATATCTCTAAGGCTTTACGTGGGGCTTCATAAACATCATTACCCCGGCCCAAATAGCAAGGATCATGGTAAGTGATGCGTTTGCCTTTAAAGCTCTCTCCGCCTTCGGCTTTTAGCTTGCCGTCGTCAATTAGTTGTTGGATGAGTTGGGTATGATGAATTACCTCGTAACTGCCACCCAAGCCGGGATATTCGTTTTTTATGGTATTAAAACAGTGCGGACAGCCGGTCACTATCTTTTTAATGTTGTAACCATTTAATACCTCAATATTGGTCATGGCTTGCATCTGGAATAAAAACTCGTTACCTGCACGTTTGGCCGGGTCGCCGGTGCAGCTTTCCTCTGTGCCTAAAACGGCATAGCTTATGCCTACGTGTTGCAGAATCTTGCAGATATCGCGCGTTATTTTTTGTGCACGCTCATCAAAACTACCCGCGTAACCAACCCAGAACAATATTTCGGGTTCTTTACCTTCGACAGCCATTTGGGCCATTGTGGGTATTTTTAAGTCCATTGGTTAAGCTTTAGTATTGTCAATTAATTGGTTAATCTCAATTATAAATTCATCAAGGTTGCCATAATTTAAAAATGTAATTGCCGAATGCATGGCGCTTAACCGCGTCAAAATATCCAACGCGACGCTAAGGGCACGGGCTTCCCAGCCAAGCAATTTTGCATCCCAATTAACACCTATCAAAATTTTGTTTTCGGCCAGGTCAATACACCAGCTTTCCAAAAATTCTGCAAGCGGTATTTCTGTTGGTGTGTACCCGCGCCAGTCATCTTTGGCGCATATTTTGGCTAACGACCTTTCGCTCCAAAGCGGAACCAGGTCAATATCTTCGCTTTCGGCAGAGTGTGAGCTGGCCCACCCTTTTTTATCATATAAACCCCATACCAATTTTGACGCGGCAGTTTTTTCGATGAATGATTTATAAGCCTGATCTGTTATTTCTCTATCGTTTGACATGTTCTTTTACTTCTAACTATTGGGGGCCTCATCCGCCCAATTAAATCTATCCGCATTACTATACTTCCACGGCGCGCCGTTGTTCTCTACATTGCCAAACATATTGTTAAGGCTTGCCGGTGCCTGCGATTCTTCCATCACTATGTAGCGGCGCATTTCGGTTATAATTTCTAACGGGTTAATATTTACCGGGCAGGCTTCCACACAGGCGTTGCAGGTGGTGCAGGCCCATAATTCTTCGCGGGTTATATAATCATCTAAGAGGGCTTTGCCATCGTTATGATCTTTGCCATGATTGTCAATGTTATTACCCACCTCGGTTATGCGATCGCGGGTATCCATCATAATTTTGCGGGGCGATAACAGCTTGCCCGTAATATTAGCCGGACAAACTGATGTACACCTGCCACACTCGGTACAGGTATAAGCCTCCATCAGGTTTTTCCAGGTAAGGTCGGTAACATCTTTAGCGCCAAAACGGGCTATCTCACCATTGTTTTCGGGCACGAAAGACGGATCGAGCATCGCCTTAACCTCGTTAGTAACCGATGCCATATTTGTAAACTCGCCCTTAGGTTCTAAATTAGAATACCACGTATTTGGGAAAGCTAACAGGATATGGAAGTGCTTAGAATAAGGTAAATAGTTTAGGAAAGCCAATATTCCTATAATGTGGAACCACCAACAGCAACGCTCAATAATAGCCAAAGTACCTGTATTGTTAGATAAGATAGGGGCTATTAAACTACTTACCGGGAAACTACCCGCTTGTACATAATGACCAAAGTGCAGCGCTTGTAATTTGTAGTCGGCGGCATTCATGGTTAAAAATGCGGTCATCAGGCATATTTCTATGAGCAGGATATAGTTAGCATCGTTTTTTGGCCAGGCGGTCATCTCGGTGCCGCTAAATCGCTTTAAACGGATGATATTACGGCGGGCAAGGAATACTACGCAAGCTACTAATACCAATATTGCTAATGCTTCAAATCCACCTATCAGCAAGCCATACAAGCTGCCCAAAGGTTTTGAAAATATACGGTGCGATCCAAATATGCCATCTATCATTATCTCTAATACTTCAAGATTGATGATGATGAAGCCGACGTAAATAAAGAAGTGCATTAGGGCAGCAACCGGGCGTTTGGTCATTTTGGTTTGCCCCAGGGCCACTTTGGCCATAACCACCCAACGTTCGGCCGGCCGGTCGCTGCGGTTCACATCCTTGCCCAGCAAAATATTGCGCCGTATTTTACTTGCGTTTTTACTGAACAGGTAAATGGCAGCAATTAATACCAGTATGAAAAGGATCTGCGAAATCATTATGCGTGCATAGTATTTTACTCAAAGATAGTTTTATCAACCAACTATCAAAACTGTATAAAACATTTAGTAGCTAAAAGTTTTTTTATAACTGTAATTATTTGATTTACTGCATAATTAATTATCAACTTGAAACTAAGTAGTAGTTTTTTCAAAAAAAAGTGCTGATAAATAAAAAAAAACCTACATTTGCAATCCCAAACGGGCGATGGTATCATAGCTCAGTCGGTAGAGCAAAGGACTGAAAATCCTTGTGTCGCTGGTTCGATCCCAGCTGATACCACAACATTTCCAGACCTCTTAGCATTGCTAGGAGGTTTTTTTATGCTTTAAAGTGCCTTTTAAGAGTGTAAGTGCTGATTTTCTAATTTTGTTAGTTGATGATTTACTCGTGTTGCTGGCTGATTTTAATTCTGTTTCTGTGTCGTATTTAATGGTTTTAAGTGGTGATTTGGCGCAGTTTTGACTAAGATATAAATAATTATAAAGCTATAACAGGCTTATGGATGGATTAAATGCAAGGAGGAACGGAATAAATGATGGGTCGTGTGTTGGACGGTGTTTATGCCGTAGTTCCTTGGCTTTGGCTACCGGATAAAGATAAGACACGAGGCGCGTCAATATCTTAATAAGACAGAGTTATTGGTATTAGAGGCTAAAACGTTCGCTCTCACCAGGTTAGATTACGTTAGAGACCTTTTTGTATTCTGTTGTTATACAGGTTTGGCTTATATAGATGCAATTTGTCTTACCCCTTCTAATATTGTCGTAGGAATTGATAATGGTTTATGGATTAAAACTAAACGGAACAAAACATTGATTCCGGTTAATACGCCGTTATTGCCAAAAGCTGTTGCAATTTTGAAAAAGTATGAGAATGACTACAGGTCTATAAGTAATGGAACGTTATTCCCATTGTTGAGTAATCAGAAGATGAATAGTTATCTAAAGGAAATTGCGGATTTATGTGTTATCGATAAAAATTTAACCTCACATATAGCCCGCCATACTTTTGCAACAACCGTTACACTGTCTAACAATGTGCCGATTGAAACAGTAAGTAAGATGTTAGGGCATACAAAGATTGGCACAACGCAGATCTATGCTAAGGTAATTGAGCAAAAAGTTAGTGATGATATGGCTATTTTGCGAAATAAGTTAGGATAAACAAAGAAATAAAGCTCATTTAATATATCAATATAAAATTATGAGCCGATTAAAATCTTTAATCGGCTCATAATTTTACTATATTTGAGTTGAATAAATAAACAACCGGCTCATGATTTACAGTTGGCAACTTCCAAAATGGCCTGATTTCGTTTACGAAATACAGGAAATACAACCTTTAATCCTTGCCTTGGCGGAAGAAATTGGCGAGGT
>JACMRC010000554.1 GCA_014376655.1 Mucilaginibacter sp.
GCTTGATTTTTTCACCTGCTTTGCTTCGGTGCCATTAGGTTATAATCACCCCAAGATGTTGAATGACGAGGCCTTCAAAAAAAACCTGATGCTGGCCGCATTAACCAACCCGTCTAACTCTGATATCTACACCACACAATACGCCCAATTTTTAGAGACCTTCGCAAGGGTTGGCATACCAGATTATTTGCCTCACGCTTTCTTTATTTCGGGCGGTACATTGGCTATAGAAAACGCACTTAAAACTGCTATGGACTGGAAAGTGCAAAAAAACTTTGCCAAAGGCTACAAAACTGAAAAAGGGTTTAAAGTATTACACTTTGAAAATGCTTTCCACGGCCGCTCTGGTTATACATTAAGTTTAACAAATACCCTACCTGTTAAAACTAAATGGTATGCCAAGTTTGATTGGCCGCGCGTTTCGTTCCCGGCTGTACAATTCCCGCAAACAGAGGCCAACCACGCTGATTTGTTAAAAAGAGAAGAACTATCTATTACGCAAATAAAACAAGCGCTTACAGACAACAAGGACGACATCTGCGCCATAATAGTTGAACCGGTACAAGCCGAAGGTGGCGATAACCATGCCCGTAAAGAATTCATGGAACAGCTGCGCTTATTAGCTGACGAAAATGAAGCTTTGCTGATTTATGACGAAGTACAAACCGGCGTAGCTTTAAGCGGTAAGTTTTGGTGCCATGAGCATTTTGGCCCCAATGCCCGCCCGGATATAATTGCGTTTGGTAAAAAAATGCAGGTATGTGGTATATTGGCAAGCAAGCGTGTTGATGAGATTGAACACAATGTATTTAATACGTCATCGCGCATTAATTCAACATGGGGCGGCAGTTTGGTTGATATGGTTAGGTCGTCAAAAATATTAGAGATAATTGAAGAAGATAAATTATGTGCCAAAGCAGCCGAAAACGGCCAATACCTACAAGAGCAATTAACCAAAATTGCAGCAGATAACCCGATAATAAGTAACGTGCGTGGAAAAGGCTTGTTCACTGCATTTGATTTCCCTGATAAAGCTACCCGAGATAAATTTATACAAGCTGGTATAGCAAACAATGTAATGTTTTTAGGCTGTGGCAATAGCACTATCCGCTTTAGACCTGCCCTTATTATTGAAAAAAATAATATTGACGAAGGCTTACATAGGCTTCAAAAAATAGTCGGAGCGCTTTAATATGTAATATTATTGCTACAACCCACAATTTTAAAGCCTGAAATTCCACTTTTTTTATACTTGAAATATACTATAATCGTATGTTTGCGTTAACATCTATATAGATTATTTCTGTTAACAGATCATAATATCCCCTATTTACTATCCCTGTTAGCTTTTTATAGGAATAATATTTACCGTAGCCCAATATTATCATGAGTAAACCCATCGAAAAACTTAAGAAACAGTTGATAGAAATATCAGAAGTTGTAAATGCATTTCAATCAGAAGCCGTACAGGTAAGAGTGGTTGACAAGCTACTGGATGCAATAATAGAGTTTGAAAGAGGTGATGCTGATGGTTATGAGTTTTTAGCTAAAAAAGCATTCAAACAAAAAGCGCCTGCCGGTAATGAAAAATACAATAAGCCAGACGGACGCAAGAAACCTGGTGCCACTAAAATTTTAAATCAGCTACTGGTAAGCGATTTCTTTAAAATACCACATTCTATATCAGGCATAGCCGACTATTGCAAATCTAAATTTGATTCAGATTTTAAAACATCAGAACTTTCAGGCATATTGTTAAAGCTTGCTAAAGAAAACAAGCTAAAGCGCCAACGAAACGATGAGAATAACCGTTTTGAATATATAGCCGCGTAACTATTATTTTAAGTTAAACAGGTTATCCACCCCTAATATCCTGCGAGAAGTAAAACCTTCGGCAAATTTTACGTGGATTATTTTTCCAAATTCGCGGGCACGGGCCTCAACAACTGCAATAAAATCAGGCGATGAGATATAGGTTTGCGGCTCCTCCTCCCATTCGGGGTTAAAAAATTGCGAACCGTAGGCATTAACACTTTCAATTTTTTTATCCCAATAGTCGGTAACATCTACTACTATATCCGGCTCAATATATACATCCTGGATAAAATGCAACAGTATTTCGGCGCGCCATGGTTCTTGTAATTTACCATCCGCATAGGTTTCAATCTTCCTTAAGCCCGATAAAAATGCCGAGTCGGTAACCAGGTTGCAGGCGCGTCCATGATCGGGATGTCTGTCGTGATAAGCATTAGTAATAATTATCTCGGGCTGATATTTACGTATCGCTTCAATAACCTTTAGCTGATACTGCTTAGTGTTTTCAAAAAAGCCATCGGGTAAAGCCAGGTTTTCTCTTGCGGCTAATCCTAATATTTTGCCCGCTGCTGCTGCTTCTTTTGCACGGATCTCGGCCGAACCACGGGTACCTAACTCGCCTTGTGTCAAATCAACAATACCTACTTTTTTACCTAAGGCAATATGTTTTAATATGGTACCACCACACCCTAATTCTGCATCGTCAGGATGTACTGATAAAACTAATATGTCAAGTTTAAGCATAACAAATATATTAATGATCGGCTGCCAGCAGCTTATTGATCTTCTTTTTAATTTTTGATACGGTAGGGCTTGTAAAAGGATAATAAAAATCAGTAACCTCGCCTGCCCTGTTCACCAGGAATTTATGAAAGTTCCACCGTGGTACTGAACTTAATTTACCGTTCTGTTTTTTATCAGCAAAGAATTTATATAATGGGTCGGCATAAGAGCCCCTAACCCTTATCTTTTCGAAGATGGGGAAGTTAGCGCCATAGTTTTCGCAAAAGGCAGCTATAGCATCACCCTCTAAAGGTTCCTGCCCGCCAAAATCATTAGATGGAAAACTTAATATTTCGAAATCCTGCCCGGCGAACTCATTCTTTAGCGCTACTAAATCTTTAAGCTGTGGGGTAAAGCCACATTCGGAAGCAGTATTCACCACCAAAAGCACTTTATTTTTATAATCTGATAAGCTAATTTCTTCGCCCGAGATTTTATGGACATTAAACTGGTAGATGGTATTACTACTCATTATTAGTTTTTGTATGAATCGTAACCGGCTTCTTGAAGTATGCCTTCAATATCGCGTTGTTCATTCCTATCATAGGTTTCTTTAAGGTTATGGCCAAATATTCTTGCAGCCAATTGCAATGAAAATGCACTAAAACCACCTTTTAGCTCTTTAACAACATCATAGGTGGTTATTTCCGTTTCGCGGTTTATCATCTTTATAAGGATCTCGCCCTGGGTTATTGTCAGGTTCATAATCTCCTTTTTAAACATATCTTTTATTTGATTATTGCAGGCGGTAATTAGTTCTTTTTGCTTGCCTTTATCGCCGGTTAACGCCAGGTCACGCTGCAACTGGCGATACCTGTCGCCTGCAAAATGGGCGTATGGTATAACCTTGCGTACGTTATATCTTAATAAATTAAAGGCTTTCCTGTCGGCATCAGTTTTAAATATGCGCGAGTCGCGGATGATGACTTCCGGTGTAACTATCCACGGCACCATCTCGCCGTCTAAAAGGGTAACGTAAGTTTTAATAGTGTCATTTTTGCCCAGTGTAGGCAAAGCAGGGCGTTGCTCCTGGGCCTTTAACGTACCCATTAAGCAGCAAAACACTATCAAAAGCCCAAATAATTTCATAAATTTACCTAATGCAAAATTAATGCAATTTTTTTTGGTATTTTATAATAACCTGCAATTTAAAAATTTATTGCGAGTTTATGATATTATGCTGATTATGCCTAAGTATGAAAGAATTAGTGATCGATCTGGAAGTTGAGAAGACGGAAATATTAAAAAGGTACCGGGCTTTACTGCGTGCAAGTAAATCAACCTTGCAAAAAGGCGATAAACGCATGATACGCAAAGCATTTGATATGGCTTTGGAGAGCCATAAAGATATGCGCCGCAAATCTGGCGAGCCTTATATATACCATCCCATTGCCGTTGCACAAATAGCCGCCGAAGAAATTGGGTTGGGTACAACTTCTATTGTTTGCGCGTTACTGCATGATGTTGTTGAAGATACCGATGTTACGCTTGATGATATTGAGCAAGAGTTTGGTAAAAAAGTAGCCAAAATTATTGATGGCCTTACCAAAATCTCGGGCGTATTTGATACCAACAGTTCTTTACAGGCCGAGAATTTTAGAAAAATGCTGCTTACCCTGGCCGATGATGTTAGGGTAATATTGATAAAACTGGCCGACCGCCTGCATAACATGCGCACCATGGAGTTTATGCCGCGTGATAAGCAGCTTAAACTATCATCAGAAACGGTTTACCTGTATGCTCCGCTTGCACACCGCCTGGGGTTATATGCTATAAAATCTGAACTTGAAGACCTGTCCATGAAATACATGGAGCGCGAAACTTACCAGTTCATTAAAAATAAGCTTAACGAAAAAAAAACTGAACGCGAGAAATTTATACGTGATTTTATTGAACCAGTAAAAAAGGTATTAAATGGCCAGGATTTGGATGCCGACTTGTTTGGCCGGCCAAAATCTATCCACTCCATCTGGAACAAGATGAAGAAAAAATCTATCCCGTTTGAAGAGGTTTATGACCTGTTTGCCATAAGGATTATTTTGGATAGCACGCCGGAGAATGAGAAGGCTGATTGCTGGAAAGCATACTCGATAGTTACCGATCTTTACCGCCCTAACCCGGATAGGTTGCGCGATTGGATCTCATCGCCAAAGGCAAATGGTTATGAATCATTACACACCACGGTAATGGGGCCGCGCGGGCAATGGGTTGAAGTACAGATCCGTACTAAGCGCATGAACGAAATTGCCGAAAAGGGTTTCGCGGCGCACTGGAAATATAAAGAGGCAACAACCGATAGCGGGCTTGACCTTTGGGTACAAAAAGTACGGGATATGTTGAAGAACCCCGACTCGAACGCGCTGGAGTTTTTGGATGATTTCAAGATGAACTTGTTCTCTGACGAGATCTTCATCTTCACCCCAAAAGGGGCCTTAATACAATTACCGTTAAACGCTACCGCGCTTGATTTTGCTTTTGAAATACATACCGATGTTGGTGCAAGTTGCATTGGCGCTAAGGTTAACCACAAATTGGTACCGCTTAGCTACAAGCTGCAAAATGGCGACCAGGTAGAGGTTATTACCTCCGGCAAGCAGATGCCCAAAGAGGATTGGCTGAACTTTGTGGTAACGGCTAAAGCGAAAGCCAAAATAAAATCGGCACTAAAAGAAGAAAAACGCAAAGTTGCCGAGGATGGAAAAGAGATTTTGGAGCGGAAAATGAAATCGCTGAAGATCACTTACAACTCAGAGAATATACATAAGCTTAGCTATTACTTTAAGCTGGCATCAACCCAGGATCTGTTCTTCAATATAGCCAAGGGCCTTATTGATATGAAGGACCTGAAAGAATACCAGCAATCTGAAAAAGTTGTTGAGAACAAGCCACAGGATAAAATAGAAAACGAGCAGCTACAGGGTTTACTACGACACATTAAAGCCAAAGACAGCGATATGCTGTTGATTGGTGAGGATATGCAAAAAATTGACTACAAACTGGCTAATTGCTGCAACCCTATCCCCGGCGATGATGTATTTGGCTTTGTTACCGTTAGCGATGGCATCAAAATACACCGTACCAACTGCCCCAACGCTGCTAAATTAATGGCGAACTATGGTTATCGTATTGTAAAAGCCCGCTGGACAAACCAACAGGAGCTTGCATTTTTAACCGGTTTACGCATTGTTGGTATTGACGATGTTGGCCTGATAAATAAGTTAACAACAGTAATATCGCATGATTTTAAAGTGAATATGCGCTCCATAACAGTTGACAGTGATAACGGTATTTTTGAAGGATCGATAATGGTTTATGTTAACGATACATTGCACCTGGATAACCTTATAAAACGATTAAAAACCGTTAACGGCGTTACCGATGTAACCCGTTTTGATGCCGTTATTGAGAAAGCATCGTAAGGGTAGAATCAAGAAACAAGAGTTAAGAATTAAGAGACTTCCGTTTAACTTGAATTAACATTGTCTTGACTCTTGGTTCTTGTATCTTGGCTCTAATATGCTACCTTTGAACATCAATAAAAAACTATGCCCCAACAGGAAACTATAGCAATGGTAAAAAAGATTTTTGAGGCTTACCTTGAAAATAAAAGCCTACGGAAAACCCCTGAACGTTTTGCTATACTCGAAGAGATCTATTCGCGCAGCGACCATTTTGATGTGGAATCATTATATATCCACATGAAAAACAAGAAATATCGCGTTAGCCGTGCTACTGTTTATAACACACTGGAGCTATTGGTATCGTGCGATTTGGTTACCAAGCACCAGTTTGGTAAAAACATGGCTCAGTTCGAAAAATCATACGGTTACAAACAGCACGACCACATTATTTGCCTGGATTGCGGCAAGGTTGTTGAGTTTTGCGACCCACGGATAGAACAGATTCAAAGCATGATGGGTGGTCTGCTTAAATTCGAAATAAAACACCATTCGTTGAATCTTTACGGCAATTGTGAAAAACTTAAGGCCGGCTTTTGCGACAGAAAAGTATAACTTTGCCACCTTTCATTAACATTGTAATTTCATAATGGCTGTTGACGTATTATTAGGCCTCCAGTGGGGCGACGAAGGTAAAGGTAAAATTGTTGATGTACTTAGCGCAGGTTACGACCTGATTGCCCGTTTCCAGGGCGGCCCTAATGCCGGCCATACTTTGGAGTTTGACGGTAAAAAGTTTGTACTGAATACCATCCCTTCGGGTATATTTTTTGATAACACACTTAACCTTATAGGTAACGGTGTTGTTATTGACCCTATCACCCTAAAAAGAGAAATTGATAAATTAAAAGATGCCGGGCATGACCTGTTAGCTAAAAAGAATTTATTGATAGCTAAAAAAGCACACCTTATATTACCTACCCACCAATTGTTAGACGCTGCTTCTGAAAAGAAAATGGGCGACGGCAAAATTGGTTCGACATTAAAAGGTATTGGCCCAACTTATATGGACAAAACCGGCCGTAATGGTTTGCGTATTGGCGATATTACTTTGCCTGACTTTAAAGAGCGTTACCAAAAATTGGTTGACAAGCATACTTCTATGCTGCAAGCACTATATGGTGAGGTTGCTGATTTTAGCGAACGCGAAGCTGCTTTCTTTGAAGCGATAGACCTTATCAAACAATTCCCGTTAGTTGATTCTGAACATTTTGTTAACGACTATCTTAAAAAAGGTAAAAAAATATTAGCCGAAGGCGCGCAAGGCACCATGCTGGATATAGACTTTGGTTCATACCCGTTTGTTACTTCATCAAACACTACTACTGCCGGTGCTTGTACAGGTTTGGGTATTGCCCCAAACACCATTGGCGATGTTATAGGTATCTTTAAAGCTTATTGTACCCGTGTTGGTGGCGGCCCCTTCCCTACCGAATTAGATAACGAAGTTGGCGAAGAGCTACGCAAAGTGGGCCACGAGTTTGGCGCTACAACAGGCCGTCCACGTCGTACCGGCTGGATAGACCTTCCTGCATTAAAATACGCTATTATGCTTAATGGTGTTACTCAAATGGTAATGACTAAAGCGGATGTATTAAGCGGATTTGATAAGATCTATGCCTGCACACATTACACTTATTTAGGCGAGAAAATAGACTATATGCCATACGATATCTGCTCGGTTGATGCAGTGCCTGTGTTAAAGGAGATAGATGGCTGGAACGAAGATTTAACCGGTATTACTGAACTATCAGAAATCCCTGCAAGATTGCAAACCTATATTGACTACCTGGAGAAAGAATTAGGTGTACCTATCAAATGGCTATCAGTTGGGCCAGACAGGAAACAAACTTTAGTATTATACTAAACATAAATGAAAAGCCCCATCCCAACAATTGCCGGGACGGTGCTTTTCATTTATAAAATCTTTTAGTTACTTCACTACCAATACGCCATCGGCCATAATAGCTACGTCCTTTTTAGGCTCTTTTATCATGGCTATATCCGCGTCGGTTTTACCTGCGTCTTTAGCAAAGTGTTTTAAGTGTTCAACCGAAGTTTCGCTTAGTTTGGCTTTACCTTCAACCACTACGTTTTGGCCTACAATGTTTTGCGGCATAAAGTAAGCGTAGTCTGTAAACTGTACCATAACGGTTTTGCCATCGGCTTGCGCCAGTTTCATGAAACAGCCTTTTTTGGTACACACCTCAACTACCTTGCCCGTTACCTTACCTGTAAAAACAGAATCTTTTGTTAAGGCAGAGTTTAATGCTAAGGTGTTTATCGCGTTATCGGCGGTTATAGTTTTGCCATAAGTTACGCCCGGTTTGGCAGGAGTTATTTTGCTTTGTGCAAAAGTTACAGCGCCAACGCCTAAACAGATTGCAAGTAATACTATTTTTTTCATGTCTCTATTTGATTGATTATCAGTTACAAAAATAACACATTATTTCAATTATCTAATACCCCCGTGGCGGCATATTCAGGCTCAAATAAAACCGTGTAGTTTGTGGTTAGTTGGTTAACTTTACAGCGTGATTATACAGGTAACCGATCTGCATTTATTTAAGCAAAAAGCGCTGCAATGGGCAGCAAGTTTTGATTCCTGTTGTTACCTGGACTCCAACAGCTTTAACGACCCTTACTCTAAATTTGACACCTTAATTGCTGCCGGGGTTAAAGATAGCATAACCACTAATACAGGCACCGCCTTTACGGAACTCGAACGGTTTCGCTCGACTCACCCAGGCTGGTTAACCGGTTTTTTTAGTTATGATCTGAAGAATGAAGTAGAAGACCTGTCATCTGCGAACCGCGATCACCTCCATTTCCCTGATCTGTATTTCTTCGAGCCCGAGCATTTGATATTAATTAATAAGGGCGGGGTTGAGATTATTTGCGATAACCCACAGCTTATCTTTAATACCATAAGCCACCAGGTTTTGTCGAATTATAGTCCCAATCCCATCAACCTGCAATCGCGGTTTAGTAAGGACGATTATACAGTTGCTGTAGATAAGATCAAGGCCCATATTGCCCGCGGCGATATCTATGTAACCAACTTTTGCCAGGAGTTTTATGCTGATGGTGCTGTTATCGACCCCGTTGCTACGTTTTTACAGCTTAACCGGGTATCGCCGACGCCGTTTGGGACGTTTTATAAGTGGCAGGACAATTATATCCTTTGCGCATCGCCTGAGCGCTTTTTGGCTAAGCGGGACGAGAAGTTGATATCGCAACCTATTAAGGGCACTGCCAAGCGCGGCGCTACCGAAGCCGAGGATGAAGCCATCAAAGAGCAACTGCAAAACAGCACCAAGGAGCTGCAGGAAAATGTAATGATCGTCGACCTGGTGCGTAATGACCTTACCCACTCGGCCAAGCCAGGCACGGTTAAAACCAAGGAGCTATTTGGCATCTACACCTTTAACCAGGTGCACCAAATGATATCAACGGTGGTATGCGAGTTGCAGGATGGATTATCAGCTATAGCCGCTATTCGTAATACCTTCCCCATGGGTAGCATGACCGGCGCACCCAAGATCAATTCGATGCGGTTAATGGAGCAGTATGAGCGCAGTAAGCGTGGCGTATACTCGGGTGCTATTGGTTACTTTAGCCCTGATGGTGATTTTGACTTCAATGTGGTTATAAGAACCTTGCTCTATAACTCTGTTGATAAGTACCTATCCTTCCATACCGGAGGA
>JACMRC010000555.1 GCA_014376655.1 Mucilaginibacter sp.
GCGACCCCATGCGTGACAGGCATGTATTCTAACCAGCTGAACTACCACTCCGTTTGGGATTGCAAATATACGTTTCGTTTTTTATTACACAAGTTGTTTTTTCAAAAAAATGATAAGTTACAAACAATCAGCGCATTATCTATTAAGTCCCCTTTTTGTCCACCATGTACATTTTTGCCGACTTTTTAGCGCATTGTGCTTAAAACTGTACAGTGGCTGTACAGAATAACGGAATAGTGTACACTTTAACTACCCCTTTTGGCTATCTTTTAATAGATCCCTCTAAAAAATCCGGATAAAGAGACATCAAAGTAGTAGCAAACTTTGCGCAAAGTTTCAATCCTAATGTCAATTTTACCTGATTCTAACCGGGCTATATTAATATTGGTATCAGAATAAAACTTCTCTTGCGTTACCTGATTTTGCCTCCGCAGCCGCTTAATTTGTAGCGAAATTTTACGTTTAAAGGCATTATCAGAGTTGTCAAGGTATTCAAAATCAGTTAATAGCATAGTATAGCGGCATTATAGGTTAATAGCTAAACAATTAAAATTTAACTTACATAAAGGCTAAAATAGTATAAAATTAGCAAAAAAGTATTTTTAAATTCTGACGAATAAGTAGTTGCCGCAATAGCATTATGGCAATACATTTGTTCTATACATCATCAGAAGGCCCTGCATATACCTATGAAACCTTTATAAGGGAGCCAACGTATAAAAGTTGAATTCTCAGACACCCAAGCTGAGGTTTATTTGTTCTTTGTTTTGGGTTTAATCAATAGTTTAAATTAATTAGGGGAAAGGGAGCTTCAAAAGAGCTCTCTTTTTTTGTCCGATTTTTGCTATGCATGCATAATACTTCTATATTTACCGTATATCCTTTTATATATGTATTTCGATTTTTCCGAAGAGCAATTAATGATACGCCAGGCCGCGCGCGACTTTGCACAAACCGAGTTAAAACCCGGTGTAATAGAACGCGATGAGCATCAGAAATTCCCGGCCGAGCAAGTTAAGATGATGGGCGAGCTGGGTTTTTTGGGCATGATGGTATCGCCGCAATACGGCGGTAGCGGCATGGATGCTATAGCGTATGTATTGGTAATGGAAGAGCTATCCAAGATAGACGCTTCGGCATCGGTAGTGGTATCGGTAAATAATTCATTGGTATGTTACGGCCTGGAAAAATATGCCAACGAGGCTCAAAAGCAAAAGTATTTGGTGCCATTAGCTAAAGGCGAAGTGATTGGTGCGTTCTGTTTATCAGAACCGGAAGCAGGATCAGACGCTACTGCGCAACATACCACAGCTATTGACATGGGCGACCACTACTTGTTAAATGGTGTAAAAAACTGGATAACCAACGGCAACTCGGCATCTACCTATATAGTAATGGCGCAGACAGACACCGCCAAGCGCCATAATGGTATAAATGCTTTGATTGTTGAAAAAGGCATGGAGGGATTTACTATAGGCGCTAAGGAAAATAAAATGGGCATCCGTGGGTCTGACACGCATTCCCTGCATTTTACGGATGTTAAAGTGCCTAAAGAAAACCGCATTGGCGAGGATGGCTTTGGTTTTAAATTCGCGATGACTACTTTAGAAGGCGGGCGCATAGGTATTGCGGCGCAGGCCCTTGGCATAGCATCGGGCGCTTATGAGCTGGCTTTAAATTATGCTAAAGAGCGCAAGGCCTTCGGCAAATCAATAGCCGATTTGCAGGCTATCCAATTTAAGCTGGCCGATATGGCTACCGAAATTGAGGCCGCACGTTTATTATGCCTGAAAGCCGCCTGGCTTAAAGACAACGACCAACCATACGGAAAAGCCAGCGCCATGGCTAAAGTGTTTGCATCAGAAACTGCTATGAAAACTACTATCGAAGCCGTACAAATTCATGGCGGCTACGGCTTTGTAAAAGAGTACCATGTTGAGCGTTTAATGCGCGATGCTAAAATAACCCAGATCTATGAGGGCACGTCCGAAATTCAACGCATTGTCATATCGCGCGATGTGTTAAAATAATAGCCTGATTTTAATTATGTTTGATAACAACAAATTTAATCACCTATGAAAATCCGGTTGTTATTAGCATTATTGGCGTTAACATGTACATATAATTCGTTTGCCCAAACCACACTTAAGTCGGGCATTTGGCGCGGTGTAACCAAAACCGATAAAGGCGTTGAGATCCCTTTTAACTTTGAGGCAATGACCATATCCGGCTATACCATCCTGGCAATAATGAATGGTGCCGAGCGTATTAAAGTAACTGATATAAAATATAAAGGCGATTCGGTGTTTATCCGCATGCCATTGTTCGATTCTGAATTTAGGGTAAAGCGCGTTGGCGGCAACCTAATTGGTAAATGGACCAAAAATCTGGGCACCAAATACGTAACCATGGCTTTTACAGCTACGCCAAACACCCCATGGCGATTTAAAACTCCGCAAAAACCGGCAGCAAATATAACAGGCCGCTATAGCGTACCTTTTGGCAAGGCACCAAATCAAGATATCACCGTAGGCGAATTTAAACAGGTTGGCTCAAAATTGACGGGCACGTTCCTGTCAACAACCGGCGATTACCGTTATTTAGAAGGTGTTGTAAGCGGTAACGACTTGTACCTGTCATGCTTTGATGGCGGGCACGATTATTTGTTTACCGCTAAAATTGCCGGCAACAAATTGGTTAATGGTAAGTTTCATGCTAACCTAAGCAGTGTTGACGATTGGAGCGGCGTTAAAAACCCTAACGCCAAGCTACCAGATGCTTACTCACTAACATCGCTTAAACCGGGTTATAAAAAACTGGTTTTTACCTTTAAAGATATTAATGGTAAAAAGGTATCATTAAGCGATAGCCGCTATAAAAACAAAGTAGTTATTGTACAGATCTTAGGCTCGTGGTGCCCTAATTGTATTGACGAGACCGCTTACATGATCAACTATTACAAAAAATTCCATTCAAAGGGTGTTGAGGTTATCGGCTTAGCTTATGAGCGTACTACAGATCAGGCTAAATCAAAACGTACCGTTAAACAATTAATAAACCGCTTTAGCATACCTTACCCGGTATTGTTAACGGGCTATACACCAGTAAAAGGCGATCCGGCCAAGAGCCTGCCGATGATGAAGGATGTATTGGGCTTCCCTACCACTATCATCATCGATAAAAAAGGCGATGTACGTAAAATACATACCGGCTTTAGCGGCCCTGGTACCGGCGAACACTATACCGATTTCATTACGGAGTTTGAACGCTTAACACTCCACATGCTCGACGAGCGGAGTTAACATAAAGCAAAAGAGCCCCCCGACAAGTCGGGGGCCCTTGCTTCTATTCCTTAAAGCTGCTATTGCAAATATTTTTGTTTAAGCACTTTAATCTGTGCATTCGTCAAGCCTATTTCATTCTTTAAAAAAGCATCAACCGAACCGTACCGTTTGTTAATTGCAGCAAAACTGGCATCTAAGTATTCCTTTTTTGCACCGGTCAAATTCCTGGCCGACTTTTCGTCCACATGCATCAATTGTACCATACTATTAACTGATGTTTGGCTTTCTGCTTGCCGATAATAGTTGGTTGCTGTATAATCAGCCATTATTGTGTCATAAGGTACGCCAAGTGAATATAATAATAACGCAGCAGCTATGCCTGTACGGTCTTTACCGGCGGTGCAATGAAATACCAAGCTTTCGTTATCAGGTAATGCTAATAATTTATTAAAAAAAGGTTTGTAACGATCACTGAAATAACGCGTACTTGTGTAGAAAACTGTCATTAAGGAATCGGTATTTTTATGTGCCGCTAAATCTCTAACAATAGTATTTACGCTATCACTGCCGGCAGGGCAAAGTATATAATCTGTATTTGGATTTAACTTATCAGGCGCTTGCTGTGCTTCCTGCGTGCCGCGAAGGTCAACATCGTAAGTTATTTTCCTGTTTTTCAATTCAGCAAGATCAGTCTCCGATAATTTACTCAAATCGGCACTACGATATACCTTGCCCCATTTTACATGATGTCCGTCTTTAGTTGTGTAGCCACCTATATCTCTAAAATTCACGGTACCTTGTAAACTAACTTTGCGTTTAGCGCTATCTGCTATTTGAGCAAATAGCATTGCTGTGTTTAGTATCAGCAAGCTCGTTAATATTGTTTTTTTCATGATTTTTTATTTATTAAAAAAACAGGATGCCCTGGCCAGACACCCTGTTCAAATTGAAAAAGATTACCAATCCTACTTAGTAAGCCAAATGTCTTTCATTACATCATCAGTACCACCGTATTGGCTTGCAATTGCAGCCTTGTAATTAGCACTGTTAGCATTGATCTCGTCTAATGGATATAACCACCGTTTTGGTATAACATTACCTGTGGTGCCGGTACCAGAACCACCGGCACTAAGTGCAGGCACACCCGTTCTGCGGCAGTTATAAAATGCTTCCCAGCCCGAGTTCATGAAAAACGCAACATATTTTTGTTGCAAAATTTGAGTAAGGGCGGTAGCTGGGTTACCAACATTATAAGCAATATTAGCTAAGAATGTAGCGTTATCGGTAGTAACTGTGCCAAGGCTTTTGCCGGCAACGTCTGATATAGTAACATTAGAATTAGCAGCGGTATTTAACCCAAAATTGCTAAATGAAGCGGTGATACCTTTATCATACCAGGTTTTTGCATCTGTAGCAGCCAATGTTGGTGCCCATCCCCTGTTAATACCTTCGGCAATGTTAAAGCACATTTCAGGATAGCCAATAAAGATAAACGGCTCTACTGTACTGCCGGTGGCGTTGCCTAAATAACGTGCTGCATTGAAGAAAGAATACACACCTGTAGCAGCAACGGTTTGTAATGTTGCCAATGAGGTGGCAGGATCTGCACCAACATAATTTGTAAACAAGCCAACATTTGTTGTGGTAATTGGCGTAGCCATAAGGTAAGTACGCGGATCTTTATTAGCAGTGGTAAGATCTAATACAACTTTACCAACATTCATAAAGTTATTGTATGAGGCGTTACCTGTAGCAAATATTGGATATGGGTTACTTGCAACAAATTTGTATATCATGTTATCGCTATTAGCTGTCATGATTGGGTATGTTGCAGGTGCAGCTAATATAGCAGCAAATTGAGTTTTGATATTAAGGTCGGCATTATCATCGGCCCTTTTGCTTAAGCTTATTAATACTCTTAAACGGTAGGTATTGATCAATTTTTGCCATTGCAAATTGGTGAATCCAAAGATATCACCGCTATCAAACGCAACACCAGGGGTTGCACTTGTTAATGTACCTAAAAGGGTATTTGCATCGTCCAATAATTTCAATGAATTTTTGTAAACATCATGCTGCGTATCATATTTTGGTGTTTTATATACCAATGGATCACCAGCTTGAGTCATAGGGACATCTCCAACACGTTGTGATAACCAGATAGCAGAATATGCACGGAAGAATTTAGCAATTGCTGCATACTTGCTATTAGCACCATATTGGGCATTTGCCTGGGTCTCTAATTGTACCGCATATTTTAGTATCTCGTAGTTTTGACCGCTGTATGACCAACTATACTCATTAAAGCCCCAATATTTCAAGTAGTTAGAAACTTGGAACTGGTCAACCTTAGTGGCAATAAAGTCGCCGCCATTTAATCCAAAAGGCATTTCATCGTTCCTAACAAAGTTAGCGGTTATGTGGTTTAAAATTAATGAAACCGGTACCACCGCGTTAGCATTGATGGCGTTAGGATCTGACAATAAGTTCCCCTTCTGGCAGCTGCTTACAAATAACGTCAACAAAAGGCTTGTTGCTATTATTTTTATTTTTTTACTTTTCATATCTATGAATTTTACGTTTTGATAAGTCAATTAAAATGATACGTTAATGTTGAAACCATATCTCCTGGCTGTTGTACTTTGCAATGCGCCGTTAGCAGCAGCACCACCTGTAGTCCTGTCAGCCGAATTATAACCTGACGCATATTGGTCAATATCAAAATCTTTTCTGGCAGCAAAATAAAGCAGGTTACGGCCAACCAATGATATGGTAGCTGATTTCATCAAAGTTTTTGACAGGTATTTAGCCGGGACTGAATAACCTAATGTCACCTCGCGCAGTTTAGCAAACGAGCGGCTAATCATGTAAAACTCATCTATCGACTTGATGTTACCGTTTAAGTAACTTTGTACAGATATTGGTTTGCTGTTGGCAGCAAATGTAAGTTCGTTAAGATTTGAAATCACACCGTTAACATATTTAGGCGTACCTCCTGTAATTACGACACCCGCACCATACTCATTACCCAATAATGCCGGAGTAGGTGCTTTAGTACCAACGGCTGTTGACTGCCACTCTGCTAAACGAGCCGCACCGATTACGCCTTCAACTGTTGAAAGATCACTACCACCTTGCCTTGCAGCATAATAGTTATAGTCATAAATTTTTCCACCTATACGTCCGTCAACCTGGAAACTGAAAGTAACACTTTTGTAAGAGAATTTATTGCTGATACCAAATGTAAAGTCAGGATTTAAAAAGCCCAATGAACCTAATACCTGGCTATTTGATCCGGTAGCCTTTAATAAGGATCCGGTAGCATCATACACAACATTGTTATTGCCATCTCTTAAAAACTTAGTTCCATATACTTCATCAACTCTATCGCCAACACTATAGTTATGATTACCCAAAGTAATAAAAGAGCCATTAAGCTTTGATATAGTTTCTTTAAAGGTTGAATAATTTAAACCGATGTCCCATGAAAATCCATTAAGATTTTTAAATGCCGAGCCAGTTAAAGACAATTCAATACCGTTACGTTTAGTGGTAACGTCATTTTCGTTTCTGGCCGTGTAAGTGGTTGAAGATGCAAGTAGATCAGGACTAATTTGAGGCCCGTTTTCTGTATCAAAATAGGTTGCATCTAATCCTAACCTGTTGTTTAAGAATTTAATATCGGCACCAAACTCATACGAAGTACGGCTTAACGGGTTAATATCAGGATTAGCTAAAAGATTTGAATATTGTACTGATGGCGTACCATTGTAATAAGTTGCATAGGCGGCTTTATTTTGGTTGGTATAGCTTGGGCCATCATATGAGCTTATAAGCTCTGTACCATAACCTAAAAGCGAACCGGTACTAATACCTGTAACCTGTTGATAAGCTGAACCTATCGTTGCTTGTGTAAATGCCGCTTTTACAGTTGCTACTGAAGCTCTTAATTTAAAGAAGCTGATTTCTTTAGGAAGGTCTATGTAATCTGAAACGGGTGTAGATACCGATAGCGAGGGGTAAAAGAAACCCTTGTTTAAAGTGGACGATTTATCATAACGACCAGTGGTATTAATGTTTAAATACTTATCATAACCAAAATCTAAAGAGTAATACGCACTATATACCTGCATTTTTGAGTTCCAGTTGTATACAAGCGGTGATTGCACCGAGTTTGATAAGATATATACATTTGGTAAAGCTAATGCCCGTGTAGTACCGTAAAAAGAGTTGTAAGTATATGAGCGCATGTTACCACCCGCTAAACCTCCAATAGACCATTTTCCAAATGTTTTGTTATAGGTTAAGGCTAAGTCGGTATTATTTTCAAATAATCTGCGATCGTCTTCGCGATAGTCGCCATACCAGCCAAACTTATACCAGGTGGTGTAAGCATTTAAGTTAGCTGATGATGGTACTTGTTCTGTACGGCTTTGGTTCCAGGTAGATATTTGTGAACGTAAAGCAAGATTTAAACCATCGGTAATTTTATAATTTAATCTCAAGTACGCGTATATATCAGTTTTATCATGGCCGCGTAACCATTTTTTAGCCATAAACCATGGGTTATTTAAACGGCCGTATTCTTGTGCATATTGCACCAGGTCAGGTACACCTTGGGGGCCTTTGTAAATATCCTCCAGGTCACGTACATCATAATCTGCAGACCCATAAACCTTAAACATATAGATATAGCTATTAGGGCCGTAACTTACATCAGGGATATTTGGAGTGTACTGCTTGTTAAAGTTCATGCTGCCATCAATGCTTAGGTTTGACGTAATGTTGTAGCTTGAGTTAAGACTAAAGTTATCAGAGTTTAACTTAGTGTTAGGGAACATACCTTTTTGGTACATGTGCGTGTAAGATAACCTTAAGTTATAGTTAGCGCCACTTGCCGAAACAGCAAGGTTATTGGTTGATGTAATACCTGTCTGAACAAAATTATTATAGTTATTGATACCGCGGGCCAACCATGGCGTAGGTGTTCTAACACCGGTAACAGGGTTATAAGGGCTATCAAACTGACGCAATAACTGGCCTTCAAAACGGGGGCCGTACTCGCCTAAACGATTGCCGTTATCATACAAAGCATCAGCAGAGGGCACATAAACATTACTATTGTCTTTTGCCTGGTACTCATAGTGATAAGCGTTACCACGTCCATATTCGGTTTGTGCCTTAGGAGCAGCTACAAGGCCACCATCAAATAAAGTGCTACTATTAAAATCAACTTGCCAACCTTTAGCTGCTGTTGTACCTTTTTTAGTAGTGATTACTATAGCGCCGTTAATACCACGCGAACCGTATAATGCTGCGGCGTTGGGGCCTTTTAATACTGAATAAGAGTCAATATCATCCGGGCTGATATTCCAGGTATCAGAGTTTATAGGCGATCCGTCTACTACAAATAGTAAATCTTTACTACCACGCAATACTAATTCCGGGCGTCCTAAAAGTTCGGCATTGGCACCAACAGTTAAACCTGCAATTTTACCGGCTAAAGAGTTGATAGGGTTAGGATCGCGTGCTTTGATTAAATCGGCACCTTTAATTTCCTGAACCGAGTATCCTAATTTCTTCACTACTTTTTTAATACCATAAGCAGTAACCACTACTTCGTTAAGCGATTTAGAATCAGGTACCATTTGTGTTGAAATATAATTTTCTGCAGTAATTGTTACCTCTTGAGTTAAATAACCCACAAAGCTTACGGTAAAAATATCGCCTTTATTGGCTGATAGGGTGTAACGTCCGTCTGGATTGGTTACTGTGCCGGTAGTTGTTCCTTTTATAACAACAGTAGCACCGGGAACAGGCTTATTAAATTCATCTAATACAACACCCCTTATGGTATTGCTTTGGGCAAAAGTATTGCCACAAGTTAAAACGATAGTTATGGTTAACAGCCATCGCGAAATTGTGAGTAAGTTTTGTTTCATGTGCGCTTTTTTGCTGCAAAACTATCCTGGCAGTATTAAGCGAATGGTTATTATTTAATAACATTAGTTTATGTTATTATTAATAAAAATGCGTATTGTTTATTAATTGTTAATTCTCAATAAACACATCGTAAACAAATATAAATCATAGATTATGAAGGCCTTAAACTCCAGCACTCAAAGATGTGAATTAAAAGAAAAGAGAACGCCCCCGAATTATAGGGGGCGTTGCCGCTTTATTTAGCCGCTGTAACTAAGGCCGTCTTCATCATATCTCTCGTGCTCTCAGCTAAGCGAATAAACTCGGCACGGTAACCGTTATCATCATCGCCTTTGGCTTTTTTAGCCATTGTTATTACCTGTTCAATTTTCGATTCTTGCTTAAACTGCGAATCGCGAAGCAACATACCGTACTCGGCTACCGCGGCAGCAAACCTGAAATCGTTCGAGGTATTGCCTTCGCTAAGCGATTTATCTTTTACCACTACCGATTCCATTTTACTTTTGTCGCCGTCAGGCTGTTTGTAGCGGAATTTGATAGTCATCAGTTCGGTACCATTATAAACCTTCTCTTCCAGGTGGTTGGGTTGTTGATATTTAAGTGGGTCAACACTGCCGGTAAAGTTATCGTTCACACCTACCGGGATGATCTCGTATAGCGCGGTTACGGTATGCCCCACGCCCATATCGCCGCCCAGTTTAGTATCGTTATTAAAATCTTCTTTAGCCATCAGGCGATCCTCGTATCCCAACAAGCGATAAGCCTGCACTTTACCGGGGTTAAACTCTACCTGCAGTTTTACATCTTTAGCCACAGTAAACAGTGTGCCGCCAAACTCGGTCACCATTGATTTTGTGGCTTCGGTAATGTTGTCTATATAAGCATAGTTGCCATGCCCCTTATCAGCCATCAACTCCATCTTGCTGTCTTTGTAATTACCCATACCAAAGCCAAGTATTGATAGGCTAACACCCGATCCGCGCTCATCCTCTATCAACTCCTTCATATCTTTATTGCTTGCCGGGCCCACATTGAAATCACCGTCGGTAGCCAATATTATACGATTATTGCCTTTTTTGATGAAGTTTTTCCTGGCGATATCATAAGCCATCATAATGCCCGCGCCACCTGCTGTGCCACCGCCTGCGCCAAGTTGGTCAATAACATCTTTTATTTTTTGTTTATCACTTGCCGGGGTCGATTCTAACCTTACCCCAACCTCGCCGGCATAAACCACAATAGCAACGTTGTCTATCGGCCTTAGCTGGTCTACCAGCATTTTCATAGATGTTTTAACAAGTGGCAATTTATTAGGCATATCCATAGAACCGGAAACGTCAATTAAAAACACAAGGTTTGATGGTGGCAGCTTATCCAATTTTACATTTTTGGCTTTAAGGCCTATACGTACCAGTTGGTGTTGCGGGTTCCAGGGCGCGGCGGCAACTTCTGTTTGAATTGCCACCGGTTCGCCGCTGGTCGGTTCAGGTAGGTTATATTTAAAATAATTTATCATCTCCTCTATCCGCACCGCGTTTTTAGGTGGCAATTGGCCCGCATTAATAAAGCGGCGCACATTGGCGTATGATGCCGCGTCGACATCAACAGCAAAAGTTGAGAGCGGGGTAGCTTTAGGGTCGACAAATTGATTTTCGTTGATATGGCCATAGCTTTCTGTGCCGGGTGAAGGCGAATTATATGCGTAGTTACCCGGCGCAGATACCCCACGAATATTAACTGTGCCACGCATACCCGGTGCGCCTGCATTGCTTTGAACGTTTAGGCCCGCAACCTTGCCTTGCAGCAGCTGCTCTACATTACCAACCGGGTTGTTCTGTACTTCTTTGCCGGTTACAATGTATGAGCTACCAGTGGTTTCATCGCGGTTACGTTTAACGTAACCACGTATAACCACTTCGCTTAAAGATCTGCTATCAGCAACTAAGCTAATATTAAGCGTTGTTTGGCCGGGTTTTAATTTTATTGCCTGGCTAACATAACCTATGTCTGTAAACACAAGCGTAGCGTTATTATCAACGATAACGCTGTATTTTCCGTTAGCATCCGTTTGGGCCAGGCCTTTGCCGGCTGTACCGACTGTTGCCCCGACAAGCGGATTGCCTGTTCCGGCATCGGTTATTTTACCGGTTACCGTTACTAACTTATTATGGCGTACAATATTTATTGCACTTGTGTTACTGGTTGGTGCTGCTATGCCGGTAACGCTTATCAAAGCTGCCAGCAGGATCAAATGCTTTCTCATAACTTTATTTTTTAAGATTTATGGATTTTACAGGTATGATGCATCTTATTGTTGATTTCCATAAATCATAAAAAAAAATTATTTTGTTGCTCTGCATGAACTTCCTAAAAAGCCAAGCTTCTGTTATTGACATTACCGACGAAAGGCTGCTGGAGGAGTATAAGCAAACCGGCGATTTAAAAACGCTTGCCCGCTTATATGAAAAATACATGCATTTAATTTATGGGGTATGTTTAAAGTACCTGGCCGATGAAGAGCAAAGCAAGGATGCCGTAATGCAAATATTTGAAGAACTGATAGTAAAAGCCGCCCGCCACGATATTAAACAATTTAAGCCCTGGCTATATACTGTAAGCCGCAATTTTTGCCTGATGCAATTACGATCTGGCAAGAAGCTGCAAACAGAATCGATACCCGACTTTATGGAAATTGCCGACGACGTGCATCCTTATGAGGAACGCGAAGGCGATATACTATTATTAGAACGTTGTAAAGAAAAGCTGCCGGCAGCACAAAAAGCCAGTATACAGTTGTTTTACATGGATGAGAAATGCTATAAAGAAATTGTAGATGAGACCGGGTATAGCCTTAATGAAGTGAAAAGCTATATCCAAAACGGAAAACGGAATTTAAAAATATGTTTGGAGAAGAACCGTGAGCAATAAAAGAAACGACATATCGCAAATTAATAAATACCTGCAGGGCAAGCTGGATGCTAAAGCTATGCACCAATTGGAGCGCGATGCGCAGGATGATCTGTTTTTAATGGACGCGATTGAGGGGTTTGAAAAGGCAAGCAACAATCAGCAGGACAACCTGGTTGAGTTAACTGGGCGAATAGCTAAACGCGTTACTGAAGAGAAAAGGCGCAGTATGCTTTTATGGCGTATTTTGCCAATTGCAGCAAGTATGCTAATTATGCTTGGCGTGGGCTATTGGTTTTTAAATAAACCGGCAAAAGTTGAATATGCCAATACTCTACAACCAAACAAACAACACCCCGAGGTTGCTAAAAACACGCCTACAGTTAAAGATTCAGTCTTGCCACAAAATGCTATGACCCTAAATAAGCCACAGCGCAAGCAATCCGCAAAAATTATTTTGCCCAAAACCGGCCTTATTGCTAAAAACACTAACCTAAGACGTAAAGCCGATTCTACCAGCGTTGCGGCCAATGTCTTAGGCGCAAAAAAACTAATGGTAGATACGAATTATGCTTACCGTGGCGAGCCTGTTGTTAGAGGCTATGTTAAACGCGATAAAGATATAACGACAGGTAGTTCTTTTATTGTAACGGGAAAAGAAGTTCAAGACAACCCCGTTGGCAATGTAGAACAACTATTACAAGGTAAAGTTGCTGGCTTAAACATTCAGAATAATACCGGAGCACCGGGCATGCGCGGTAGCGTTAATATTCGCGGACTATCATCTATTGACAGTAGCAAACTGAATGCTATAGCTAAAGACGCATCAAAAAAATATATAACGGTAAGCGGCGAAGTAAAAGATATATACGGCCAGGCAATGGAAGGTGCAACAATAGGTGCTGCCGGTAAAGGGTTAGCGCAAGTAGATGCTAATGGTAAATTTACGGTAACTATACCTGCAGATGTTAACACGTTAGTTGCAACTAACATAGGTTATAAAGCGCAGGTAATTAAAATAGATAAACAAACCACCCTGAATATAAAGCTTGCTCCCGACAACAGATCTTTAAGCGAGGTAGTGATACGCGGCTATGTTAAACGCAACAGAGATGAAACAACCGGCAGTTCATATATAGTAACGGGTAAGGATGCCGGCAAAAAGATAGCTGATAAAAATAGCCCCCCGACTTTTGCAGGCGGAAAGATCCCGGGGAAATTCTTGCCAATAAGCCCGAAAGGTCAAGTCACCAACAGCAATTGCAATGAGAACCTTAAGTTTAAAGAGAAGTTTTTTTCCAACATAGCTATTGCAGAAAAATACACTATAGAGCAAAATGCAGGCAAGGAACGAACAGTCAGCTCAAAGGAGTTTTTGAAAGCGTTAAGATCTATTTCAAAATATTCTCCGGTATCGTTTAACCTAATAGAAGGATATCAAACAGGTTATCCCACTATTCAGGCATTTCAGAAAGATAAAAATCTTTGGCTGCAATGGTATGATGCTAACAAATGTAATAACCTGAAATAGGATTTACGCCCTCTCCTCCCAAACCATACACAAGTGCAAAATGGTTTCGACGGCTTTTTGCATATCCTGTACAGATACCCATTCCTGCTTGCCATGGAACGCATGTTCGCCGGCGAAGATGTTGGGGCAAGGCAGGCCCATAAATGATAAGCGAGAACCGTCTGTACCACCACGGATGCTGCATAATTTAGCATCCATTCCGGCGCGTTTAATGGCCTCCATACCGTAATCAACAATTTCGGGGTGTTGGTCAAGCATTGCCTTCATATTGCGGTATTGTTCTTTTACCTGTAACTCGTACGATGAGCCGGGGAAATCTTCCAGCACCTCGGCGGCCAGTTTTCTTAGCTCGTTAGCATACCTTATTAGATATTCTTCATCAAAAGCGCGGATTATAAAATCAATACTCGCCTGCTCTACATGGCCCGATATGCCTACCGGGTGTATAAAACCCTCCATGCCCTCGGTATTTTCGGGCGATAGCTCGTAAGGTAACATCGTCACAATTATTGACGCTATTTTTAGTGCGCTTTCCATTTTGCCTTTGGCAAAACCGGGGTGCGAGCTTATGCCGCTAATTATCAATTTGGCACCATCGGCACTAAAGGTTTCGTTCTCCATATTGCCGGCGCTTTCACCATCAATAGTATACCCCGCGTAGGCTCCCAGTTTTTTAATATCCACTTTATCAACACCACGGCCTATCTCTTCATCGGGTGTAAACAATATCTTTATGATGCCGTGTTTAATATCGGGGTTATTTATCAGTTGGTAACAAGCATCCATAATTTCGGCTACACCGGCTTTGTTATCGGCACCCAACAAGGTAGTACCGCTGGCTGTTATTACGTCATGGCCTATTTGGTTTTTAAGGTCGGGGTGCTCGCTTATCCGCAATAATTGCGACGGGTCGTCTGGTAGCACCAAATCCTCGCCTTTATAGTTTTTATGGATAATGGGTTTAACCCCTTCGCCACTACAATCGGGCGAAGTATCCATGTGCGAGCAAAAACAAATTACCGGCACATTAGGCTTAGCTGTATTGGCGGGTATGGTTGCATACACGTAACCAAACTCATCCAGGTGGGCATCAATTACCCCAATTTGTTGCAATTCGGCAACTAATAATTTGCCCAGGTTTTTTTGCTTTTCTGTTGATGGGTAAGTTATCGATTCGGGATTTGATTGCGTGTCTATACTTACATAGCGCAAAAAGCGTTCTGTAACAGTAAAATGGCTGATTAAGCTAAGTTTCATATATTTGTTGGGTTATTTGGTACGCATTTAGCTAAGATAACTAATGTGTAAAGATTGATTAATATTTGGTTTTGAGAAAGGTCACCTTATTTTTTATTTTAGTTTTCTTAAAGTTGTCTGCAAATGCCCAGGATAGCTATAACTTTTCTCATTTTGGTATTGGCTTTTTTGGCAGCTATAATAAGCCATATGCCGATTTAAAGCAGGCTAATCGGGGCAAAACTTACAATATTACCGGTTATTATAACTTAACACCCTACGTTCCGTTGGGGCTTGAAGTTCAGTTTGGCAATATTTCGGGTGGAAGCATCCTTACAGACGTTGCCAAACGACAATATGAGAATCATTATCTGGCAGTTATTGTACATGGTGATATTGCACTCGGCGAGATAATGGACTATGACGGCAATTTCTTCTTAAAATTTGCAAAGGACCTATACATTGGCACCGGCTTTGGGATGATTAATAACAATATGGCTTTTATACAACGCACTAACCTGATAGCGACTGGGTACCCTATTGGTGGTTATACCTTTCCGGGGCAGGATGCCAGTGCTAATTTAATAGTTCCCATCCGTTTTGGCTATGAGTTTAAAATTTATAATGCTTACGACGAGCCATTTATAGGGCTTAACATAGGCTATATCCATAACATGACCTGGGGCGAGGGTTTAGACGGTTATACCGACCCCGCAAGTGGTTTCAAAAACAACTCGCAAGATCAATACAGCCAAATTGTAGTAGGTATAAAGATCAATTTTGGCACAGTCGCGCCTTACACCAAACAGATAAATTAACGCTTGAATATAGAAGAACTGCGC
>JACMRC010000556.1 GCA_014376655.1 Mucilaginibacter sp.
AAGGCGCTTAGCTTAGGCGCAAGAGAAATTTTAAGCAGGGAACAACTAAGAAGTATAACAGGAGGTGAATGTCATTACGAAACGGATTGTCCTCATGGTTACTTTTGTGCTTCTGATGATACATGCCAACCTGAAAGTGGATCGGGGAGTTAACAAAAAAATAGTTCTAAAAATGGCATTGTATGAGGTGACATACACTTAACCAGAGTACCCGTACATTGACCAGGGATACTATTTGTAAATACTAAGCCTTTCATAATTGAGATGGCTTAGTATTTTACCCAATAAAATCTTTTTTTGCAATCTCAATTTCGGGAGATCCTTTTTACAATCTAGCCTTGGTTAGTTCTGACACCGAAGTTTTTTGATTTAAATTATCATTTGAATACACCGGCCGTACCGGATGCGGAAGTCTTCTATTTACTAAGAAGAAATCCCACAAGACACTGTTCCGCCTAAAGAAATCATGTTATATAACTATTGGAAAATTCGGGATAACCTTTTTGAGATAAGGAGGTGGCAGTTGTACATTGCTGAGGGTATGGCTGGATGAAATAGTTGTGTCCTTATAATATCTGAATTACATTTGACTCAACATTTAAATGATTTAAGGTTTATTAATTCCCCATGATAGAAATGCAAAAAAAGCTGGCATTATTATTCAGCTCACTAATTCAGTGGTTATGCTTGCAGATTTATCCTTATAAAAGGATAACAATTCATTATTACCCCTATATTTGTAATATAAGATTTGCAAATCTGTACTCAAAAAAGTGGTGAGTGTTTCGGTGAGTAAGAAATTAAGCCATTATAAAATATTGAATATCAGCGCGGTACAAGGGTAATACAAATCCCTCCGGCTCCACAAATCATCAGATTAATCACCTGTAAATCAATTACTTACAGGTGATTTTTTGTTTTAACGGTCAATCCCGCGTTCAATCAAAAGTAACAAAAATGAGTAAAATATGATTCAAAGTTTTAAGATTACTTTAAAAAGTCGGGAATTTTAAATACCGACTTTTATTAGAAGTATTTAGTTTGGAGGAATTATGGTCTTAAAAATACAATCCCCCACTTGCTATTTAGATTCGGCAATAGTCAAAATTAATAACCTGAGTTCTATTTAAAAAAAAGGCGATTTAGTCTGAGTTAAAGGATCAATTAAAAGCTATTTTTAGGTAAGAGGAAGTTATTTATAAAAATGCTAAAAGAAAGGTCTTTAGTTTATACTGCAAATCAAACACCGCTGGCAGATAAAAAGGCAAAATAAAACACCAGTCAGAATTCTCTGCCGATGCTTTATTATTGATTGTCCCTATTAGCTAATTATGATATAGACCTCTTCTTTTCAAATCCAAATAATGCAGATGTCCGCCAGTCACTATTTCAATAGAATCATCTCTGATATGAAGCACTTTCAAGCAATTTTCTTCAATTAATAAATTCGTGGTATCTCTCACTTCTCCATCAATTACAAAAGGCAAATTTCGCTGATTTCCTTTTATATGATGATGCTTAAAGAACTCTCCAACTGTGGAAAATTTAACGCCCGGTTTTGGAGTCATTAAAAGTACCAGTGTGTTTTCTGCTAATTTTCCAAATCGATTTTCCGCGTCTTGTGGGGATAATATTTGCATATTAGCAATGCTCAACGGATCAGTTATCAGGTTTTTAGTGATAGTTTCCTTAGTAGAAAAGTTCGACTTTACGATATAAAGGTGCGGTGCTACTTGTGCAATGGTTAGTAAAGGAAATAAAAGTACCCCTAAACTTATAATTAATTTTGTTTTCATATTATTAGTTAGTTTTGAGCCGAAATTTTAGGATGGGTTACGATCCGAGAATCTTAATATATATCTCGGTTGTTGCCGCAGGTAAACATGACTGGGAGATAAAAAGGCTAAATAAAACACCGGTCAGAATATCTGCCGATGCTTTATTTAGTGATTGTTCCTGTTATGGGCTAATTATGATATAGCCCTCTTTTTTTTAAATCCAAAGTATGCAGATGCCCAGCAGTCATTATTTCAATGGAGTCAGCTCTAACATGAAATAATTTAAATGAATTTTCTTCAATTAATAAATTTGTGGTATCTCTGACAGCTTCTCCATCAATTACAAAAGGTAGATCTCGCTGATTTTCTTGTATATTATGATGTTTAAAGAATTCTCCAACTGTAGATAATTTAACTCCCGAATTTGGAGTTATTATAGTTACAAGTATATTTTTTCCTAGTCTTCCATATTGGTCTTCCGCTTCTTCTTTTGACAATATTTTCATATTAGCGATATTCGAAGCTTCTATTATCAGGTTTTTAGTAATTATTTCTTTTTTAGAAAAATTTGACTTCACGACATAAAATGTTGTTGGTCTTTGCTCTGCTACTTGTGCAAAGGTCAGTAAAGGAAATAAAAGTACTCCTAAACTTATAATTAATTTCGTTTTCATATTATTCAAACTCGCCTATCAACCACTAATATCCAAAGGTCGAGATCGAGTGGGGACTAATCGCAATTGCTCAAAACTTAAGAAATAAAGCGACTTAAAAAGCCTCTTTTTGAATGCTTTTTGTGAAACAAAACCCGACAGAACCCAAAATAACAAAGAAAACCTTCCACATCATTCTATTAGCTTCCAAATAACAAGGCCGCATCATTTGGATTATGATACGGCCTCTTACCTTTAATTATTACGCCATGACATTAATCCCAAATCAGGAATTAGTACAGATCTGTTCTTTCAAATACTTTTGGAACTCCCATTAATCTAGGCCACTCCGTAACATTTATCGAAAACTCAAAATCTTTATAATACAACTTAGTTTGGGTTATAGTTGTATCTTCTTCAATTTCCGGATCTCCGGGATAAGTTTTATCAAATGTTATTCTGCCATAGCTAACTTTAACTGATTTATGTAGAGTACCATAATTTCCATTTTCAAAATTTATAGAGCTCATGATAGTACCTATATCAGGTTGTGTCCATCGAATAGCCTGAAAAAAAACGATGTATGTTAAGGTTTCCTTTTTAGATAGGGTTCTTGACAACAAGTCATTAAAACTTTCGTTTTTTTCCAAGTTTGCAGGAATAAACATAATGTACATTGGAATTTCTTCACTGTCTGTCGAGTAAATGATTATCCCATCTTTCGTATTCAAATCTCGACCTTGTGCATTAGCAAATTGCAAATATAAAGATGCCGTTATGGTCATAATAAGAAAAAATTTAATTAACATGGCTTAGTAACATGGCCTATATGGCTTAGATGGAGTTATCAAGTTTCCTTTTTTATCGAAATACGTACCGTTTGATCGCCCTGCACTATCAAGGAACAACGTTAGCTTACCTTCTGTATCATACTTCCAGATCTTGTTGTTGTTTTGATCGGTAAAAAACACATTGCCCTTTTTATCTACAGATGAGCCCTCGGTAAAACCAAACTGCCTGGCTACCAATGTTGGCTTAGTTAGGGTATCATACAATGGAACATTCTGTGAGGATGCATTCAGGAAAAAAAAACGCGAACAAAAAAATCATCCCAGTTTGGTATACTGTCTTCATAACGGTTTATAATTATATGGGCCGTTACCGGCTGATTGGTTTATTGGGGCAATATTAATAATAAGTTTTGTAAGTGCGTATGCCGACAGGGCATCGCTTTTACAATTTAACGGTAACGCCGTAGTAACAACAAAACCTGCTGCCTTTAACCGGTTTATTACATTGGTGATATCTAAGATCCCATCGCGGGAAATAATTTCACTTAAATACCTGTATATCAACATATTAATTTAAAGCTCCTTTATGAACACCTGGGTTAGGCTGACCTGCCGCAAATTAACCTTGCCTGCTGCCCCATTATAAGATCCATATTCAGGCTGGCCTACCGCAGTTTACCACACTGTATCACACGCTATCACGCGTTTATTACACTAAATCACGCGTTTTCACACTTTAATCACATTTTATCACGCGTTTTTACACTTTTATTCCAAGCAATATTTATTGATTTTTACAGCAAAAAATTGATTTAAAATACTGTAAATCAATGAATAAAATAAAAGGTATGTTTTTTTTGCAGCTGGTTTTTTGCGGCATTTTGTAAAACTTCGGTACCCGGTCGGGCGGTTTCTGTTATTTACAAAAGTACCGAAAATTAGGCAAAAAAACAATGCCGGGCCCGCAATTATCACAGTTATTTCTATGTTGTATTTAATGAAATGACAACGTTTACTTAACTTTTTAGGCTGTACACATCAATTTTTGCTGTTTTTAAGCATTGGTTTACAGCTATTCATCACCTGTTTAAGGCAGATAAAATTGCTGCGAAATTTTAAACGCGATACTCCTGTAGTAAGCATTAGTCAGTAGTAATAGTTGCCGTTTTTGGGTATTGGCGGTAAAAAGGGTTAGGTTGTTTTAGCCCAAATACTGTTGCATCCGTATTGTTTACTGTTTGTAGGTTGTGCGCCCATCCTTTTAATCACAGATTTGATTAAATTTAAAAACACATGAAAAAGTATTTTCTTTTTATCGCAGGCTTAATTGTTCTGCTGTTTAATCAAAATGGAGTAGCTCAGCATAAGGCCCCAACGCAGGCCGAGATGGAACGCTTTATGCACAACATGACTGCAGATAGTACAGATAGATGGGAATATAGCAGTGTGCATTTTTTTAATGAGCCATACGCCCAACAAGATCTTAAATTTGATGTGTGGATAAAACAGCATTTGATAGATAAAATTCATTATTTTTTTAGCTACCGAAATAAAGGAAACGTATTATCCGCTCAGTTATACAACACCGAATCATTGGAATTGGCAACCACTTCTATAACGCCGGCTAATGCCAATAAATATCAATATCGTGTGGTGATTAATGACAGCGTAGAGCTATTACCATGGACAACACCCTCAGTTTTTAGGTCGAATAAATTTACTACATATGCTTATTTAGGGAAGTTTAACTGCAAACATAAAACGCTGAAACTTATAATAGCTGAGAAAGGTAACAAGCGGAACGAATCGACTTTTATTTATAACAGTGATGATATACCGCCGGTAAAGATCAATAACCTGTTTGTACAGTATCCAACCGGGCTTAGCGGAACGAGTGTTTCAGATAGGCAGAAAGGCTTCGGTATATTGTCGGTTAAGAATGCAGAGAGCATCAACTTAAATATTGAAAGCACTTCTCAAAACGAATTGTATCATGTTTACCTGAAAAGAGAATCAACCGGAAAGGATTCTATTACTGCTATCGGCAATAACTGGGAACATAATTTTAGCTCGCTCGATCCGGAGGTGTATATCAGTGGCTTACTTTTTAGTAAACCAGGAAGGTATACCATAATTATAAGGCCGGAGACAACGGCCGGCTACAAACAACAAATTATCATAGGTCGTGAGGTAAGGGTACGTTTTACTGTATTACCAGGTCCCGTTAGGATCTCTGTAAAAACAGTTGAACTCATTATTGTTATTCTGCTAACCACCGGTGGCTTTATGTTTATGATGTATCGCAGGCAACAGCGGCAAAAGCTGGCACGCGAGGCTCAGAATAAACAGATAGCTACGTTGCAACTACAATCGGTACGGGCGCAGTTAAACCCGCATTTTATTTTTAATGCCCTGGCGGGGATTCAGAATTTGATCAATAAAAATGCTGTTGAGGATGCTAATAAATACTTAACCCGGTTTGCCCGATTAACCCGTAATGTGCTGGATGAAGGGCATAGGGACCTGGTAAGTATTGAGCAGGAAATTAGCCTGCTTGACGATTATTTGCAAATGGAGCAAACCCGTTTTGGCTTCCGGTTCAATATAAATGTGGCTAATAATGTAGATAAGCAAATTGAAATACCGGCCATGCTGATACAACCCTTTGCAGAGAACGCGGTTAAGCATGGTATATCATCGCTTAAAGACAAGGGCATTATCAGTATTAATATTGACGAAGTTGATACCGATATTACTTTAACCATACACGATAACGGCAAAGGATTTAACAAACCTGCCGGTGCCGGCAAGGGTATTAAGTTATGCGAAGAACGGATAGCCCTGCTAAACAGCATCTATAAAAAATCGACTATCTTGCTGCGGATAGAAACAAGAGACGAAGGAACAACGATAACCATTCACCTGAAAAACTGGCTTTAAAAATGAAGGCGCTAATTGTCGATGACGAAATATCAAACCAGGAAAATTTACAGCATTTGCTAAAAACTTATGCTGCGGATCTAACGGTTTGCGCCGTAGCGGGCGATGTGGACGAAGCTATAAAAGCTATCCAACAGCACCGGCCACAACTGTTGTTTTTGGATATCCAATTGCATGAAAGGTCGGGGTTTGATTTGTTGAAACGGTTGGATGCAATTGATTTCGAGATAATTTTTGTTACCGCTTATGATCAGTATGGCATCCAGGCAGTAAAGTTTGCCGCGCTTGATTACCTGTTAAAACCCGTTGATATTGACGAGTTGGTTACCGCCATTGATAAGGCCCGAAAAGCTATCCAACAAAAACAAAAGAATGAGCGCCTGGGCTACCTGCTTGATTATTTAAAAGATGAAAACAAAACCCGCCCGCGCATTGCCCTGCCCATGTTTGGCGAAACCCGGTACGTAAACCTAAGCGACATTATCCGCTGCGAGGCTGATAATACCTATACCCGTTTTATGCTTACGCAGGGCGAGCAACTGCTTACCTCTAAAACGCTGAAAGAATATGCCGACATATTAACCGAACATAACTTCCTGCGCACGCACCAATCGCACCTGGTGAATATGCAATACATTAAAAGCTGGTTGAACGAAGATGGCGGCAGCCTGCTGTTAACTGACAATACTAAAATACCGATATCAAAAGCTAACCGTGGTAAGTTGAAAGAGGTTTTGAAGGGGAGTTGGTGAGGGAGGTCGCCAAAAGCTTTGCCAACTTGTAAAAAGTTGTCAAAGCTAATATCCTGGCATCCCTCTTTCCGCCGCAGGCGAAGAGAGGGTGGTCGAGCGCAGCGATGATCGGGTGAGTAACGGCGAAGCGGACATTGACGCTAATAAACGCGCGCCGTCGACTCACCCCGCGGCACTTCGTGCGCGACCCTCTCTTCCGCAAGCGGGAAAGAGGGTAAACTAAAACCCCCTCTCCGCCCCCTTCACCCAATCCATCATTTTGGCATCAACCTCTTTATTTGCTATTAACTTAACCAATCCCGGCACATTGCCGCTTTGTGCCAGTTTGTAAAAGTAATCGGCATAAAACTTATCAAAAAAAGCTTTGTCGGCTTTTTTAGCAGATGCCAACCCGGTTTGGGTAAATATCGTTTTAAGCTGATACTCCAATAATGCGGTCCCGGTTAAATTCTTGGCCTGGGCCGATGCTATGGCGGCGCTTATGATACCGTTTGATTTAGCATTTTCTGCCGCTTGGGCGGGCGAGAGCTTGCCCGGTCCGTCAGCTTTTAACACGCCACCTTTTAAAATGCTTTGTAAGTTGGTTATAGCTTCATCGCTTTTGCTACCATTAGGCTCCAACAGTAAAAAACTACAAAAAGCCATCAAAGCATTTAAGCGTTTGTTTTGGTGGAAGGTAACCAGTCCGTAAAGGCGTTGGCTGTTGGCATGTTTGGGGTCAAGCTTTATGGCTTCAATAGCGGCCAGCTCGGCATCGGCGTATAACTTGGCGCGGAAATCGGCTATGCCTAAATTAAAGTATAGGTTTTGATCCTTCGGATAAGCTTTAAGTCCATCCTTGTAAACGGCGATGGCTTTTTCGGGCTGATTGTTTTTATCGTAAATGCTGCCCAATAAGCTATAAGCGGCATTGGTGTAGTTGGATTGGGTTTTAATTACTTTCTCCAGATAGGGTATGCCCTCTATGCCTTTATTGGTATTAACTAATTCGAGCGCGGTTTTGTAGTTGGTGGCCGGGTCATCATCTGCTTGGGCCAGTAAGCGACCGCAGGTGGCCATATATATAGTTACTATCAGGAGTAGTTGGTTGATCTTCATTTATTATTCAATTTCTCGTTTGGTGCTTTTTATCCAGCTAACAAACGCAGTTACTTTATCCTGGTGTTCTTTTAGCCAAGCCGCGTTTTCAGCAGGAGATATGCTTAGCATGATGAAATGTGCGAACGTGTCCATTTGATCAGTAGCTGCCATGGTGCCAAAAAAACTCCCGAAATATTTCGAGAAAAATGGCGATCCGTATTGGTCCTGCTGTTCATTTATCGCCTTAAATGCTGCTGTTAATTGTAGTGTTAACGAATCAATCGGCGTAAGGTTTGTTTTACCCTCAGTTGCCGAGGCTATCGCTTTTGCTACGGTTTCTTGCTGCATTTTAGCGACGGGTTCTGCTCCCGGTCTGGGTTTGTCGTGTAAAACCAGTGTGAGCGTGCGGTAAGTATCTGCGGTTGATTTTTCTTTGGGATTAGCCAACATGAAATAATTGCATAATCCCATTAAAGCTTCGGCATTTTTTGCCTGGAAAAAAGCGGCAATCGCATAAAGCTGGTAGACGTTTGCCTGGCGCTGACCCATCTTGATCGTCTCGGTGGCTGCAGACTGGGCTTGTGCATATTTTTTTGAAAACAGATAGGCTGAGCTGAGGCTATTCCAGATCCTCGCATCGCGCGGTAATATCCCAATTGCCTTGGTGTAATAATAGATGGCCTTATCATAATCCTTGCGCATGCTATAGATATTGCCCATAGATACATAAGCATGAGGCTGGTTGTTGTTAACTGCTACAACTTTTTCAAAACACGGTAAGGCCTCATCATATTTTTGTGCCAACGCTAAAGAGATTCCCTTGTTCTCCATAACATCTGTGTTGTTTGGGTCTATCTTTAAGGCTTCGTCAAACTTGGCTACAGCTTCTGTATATTTCCCTGTCGTATTAAGCGCCCGGCCCTCTTTAATCAGCGTGGGCACATCGGCAGATTTATCCTGTGCAAAGAGGTTGGTAGTACAAAAAAGCAACAGTAGTGTTATAAGTGTTTTGTGATAAGTTGTCATGGTTGTAATATTTACTGCCTTTTAAAAATTACGCTGGGTACTTTGTAACCATTGTGCCATGCCTGTTAACTGGGCCATGTTTTCATGTCCCCATTTAGCTGTTTCGTCGCGGTTGGCATTCATTGCCATTAGCCGGGCAAATGCAGGCATATATTCTGTTTGTGCCAGTTTATAATAGTACTCCACAAAAAACTTATCAAAAAAAGTTTTTTCAGTTTTCTTCTCAGCCAGTTCCCCGGCAAGTTTAAACATGGTTGTCAATTCATCGGTTAGCAGATCAGCACCTTGCAGGTTCTTTGTTTTAGCGGATAATACGCACATGGACAAGCCTAAATTGAGGGTGCCAGTTTCCTGGCTATCATTTGGAGAAAGCTTAATAGTTGTTTTCCCATCATTCGTAATTTCTCCTCCGGCCAAAATATTCTGAATGTTGCTGTATGCCGATATAGCCTTCGGTGTAATTCTTTCTAATGCTATCACATTACAAAAAGCCATCAAAGCATTTACTTTTTTATTTTGGCGATAAGTGGCCAGCGCATACACGGATAGGTTATTTACGTTAGTAGGATTGCGTTTTATGGCTTCGATGACATTTTTTTCCGCGAGATCGTATTGGTTGTTCCTCAAGTATGTAAGGCTCAAATTAAAATAAATCTGCGGATAATTAGAGTTGATCTTTATCCCTTTTTCATACGCATCAATAGCTTTTTGTGTTTGATGATCGGCATCATAAATACTTGCCAGGACACTATATGCGGCCACATTTAAATTATCATTTTTTGATCTTATTGCTTTTTCTAAATAGGGTATAGCCTCTTGTGGTTGTTTTGATGCATATAAGGAAAATGCCGTTTCATAATTGGCATATCCATTTTCGGGGTCAACTTTTAATACCTCGTGGTATTTTTCAATTGCTTCTGCATATTTGCCTTGGTTATGCAACGCTGCACCCTGTTTCATTAGGGTATCTAATATGGCCTTATTTTCCTGCGCAAATAATGTTATCGAACAAAAAAGCAGGACGACTGTTAAGAATGACTTGTGATAAGATTGCATAATTTTAGGAGATAGGTTTTATACCTATAAATTTAGCAACGTTATTAACTAAAACAATAAAAATGTTTAAAACTTTAGTTTCAGCGCGGGTTATATTTTGCAATTTTCGCATTCGT
>JACMRC010000557.1 GCA_014376655.1 Mucilaginibacter sp.
ATGCGACCGCCGTTTTGGTATTGGCGGCGATGGTATTATGTTCCTGCAAAACAAAGAAGGCTTTGATTTTGAGATGGTATATTATAATGCCGACGGCCAGCCAAGCAGCATGTGCGGCAACGGTGGGCGCTGTATTGTAGCTTTTGCAAAGTTTCTGGGGATCATAAACACCGAAACAGATTTTTTGGCAGTGGACGGTCCGCATCATGCCAAAATTTCAGAAACCGGCGACTGGGTGAGCCTTCAAATGATTGATGTTGATATCGTTACCCGCGATGCGGATGCCTACGTATTAAATACCGGCTCGCCACATTATGTAACCCTAACTACCGACCTGGCTAACAAAAATGTTTATACCGATGGCCACGCTATCCGCAATAACGATACCTACAAAGCCAACGGCATAAACGTAAATTTTGTTGAGCCAAAAGCCAACGGCTATTTCGTGCGGACTTTTGAGCGTGGCGTAGAGGATGAAACCTACGCCTGTGGTACCGGCGTAACCGCCGTAGCCTTAGCCATGGCCAAACACAACAGCCAAACGGGTAATATAGAAACCCCCATAAAAGTTTTGGGCGGCGATCTTAATATCCGCTTTAATTATGACGGGACTATTTTTACAAATATATTTTTAGAAGGGCCGGCAAAGTTGGTTTTTGAGGGTGAAGTGGAGATATAAGTAGTTATTTCAAAATCGATATTTTACTTATTGAGATATCAAGATTAATTTTTTTACGGTGGTTATAGAAACCGTATCCTATCGATAGAAAGTATTTGTCATCTTTCAAAGCCTGAAATTTCAAAATTTTCGGACCTAAAAAATCACCAACGCTATACAGGATCTGGTCAGGCACTTCGTCCCCATTTGTAACTGCTATTAAAAACTTGTTGCTCGATTCATCTGTCTCAGGTATGTGCGCACTACCTGAAGGATTACTTAATTGGTATAATATTACTGCAGTAGATCTGCCACTTCTAAATACAACCGTATCCACATTACAGAGTATTGCCTTTAAACTTTTGGTATTAACAGGTGTAAGTGTTACTTTTTGGCCGAAAGCTATTGTACAGCCAAGTACTGATAAAATAATTAATGTAAGTTTCTTCATGGAATAAGATATTAGGATTTCACTAATATAAGGCGTGAAATATTAAAAATTCACACTGTTAATAATTATTTAACGCAAAACATTTTTTCTTACTGCAAATTCTGTTTAGGTTTGAATTTTTTGTTGATGTAGCTTCTCTTAAATTTTTTATCCGAAGCTATGTTACGTGTCGACAGTTCAAAACCTTGCCAAATAATTTATGCCATAGCCCGGCACGAATATTTGGGCTATGTAATTGAACCGCACGTAGTTCAGCTTAACCCAAACGGCGAGTTTTCGCTTACCCACCAACGTTTATTCTCAAATACAGCTACCGAGTTTGTAAATTGTATTGATGATGTTGATATAAAGCTAATTAAACTACTTGAAGAGATTGAGCAGGGTAACGTTATTAAAAAATTCTATAAAAAACCTATCCGCCCGTCCGAGTTTTTTGCGAAGGTGTTTACCGATGTGCTGTTTGATACCATCCGCCCCAAGATGGAAAAGCGCATGGCCGATGCCTTACACTTATTGGCAGATAAGCAAATTTACCAGATGAGCAAGGAGGGTTACCCTGCCGAAAAGAAATTGAAGATCGCTGATGAAGTAACTTCGGTATTGTTCCATTTCAGGCGTGACGCAGAGGAGATCCGCTATTTCCCTACTTTGAAATATAAGGGCATGCGTATAGAGTTTATGTTCAAAAATGCCGAGATCATTTGCAACCACCCCGCCTGGATGCTAATGGACGACACCCTTTACCATTTTGATAAGGAGATTGAAGGTAAAAAGCTGCTGCCGTTTTTAAACAAACGCTATATAGCGGTGCCCCGGTCGTCAGAGCGGCCATACTTCGAAAAATTTGTAGCGCCGCTTATCGAAAAGCATAATGTTTACGCCGAGGGCTTTACTATTGATACCGAAAAGCATGAGGCTATCCCCATGTTAAAGCCGATATATGTGGAGGGCGGTACATCGCAACTGCAATTGTACTTTAAATATGCCGGTTATATTTTCCCTTATGGGGATGGCAGGCATATCTCGGTACGCATGGATGTGGATGGCGATAATTATACTTTCCACCGCATTAAACGCTCGGTTACCTGGGAGAAAAATAAGCTAACCCAGTTAGAGGAGTTAGGCCTAAAAACGGTTTCGTCATTGTTCCAAAATTTAGAGGTTGTACATAACGAGGATGACACCAACAAGGCCCATTCCATTTTTGAATGGCTAAACCAGCATCATGTCGCGCTAATAGAACAAGGCTTTGAAATAGAGCAACCCGAAGGACAGAAACGTTATGTGTTTGGCAATAGCAAGATAGACCTGGAGGTTACCGAGGATAACGACTGGTTTGATATCAATGCCTTTGTGTATTTCGGGCCGTACCGCATCCCATTTATCCAGCTTAAAAATCATATCCTTAATCATAAAAAGGAGTTTACACTGCCATCCGGCGAAATCGCAATCATTCCCGAGCAATGGTTCTCACAATATGGCAACCTGCTGCATTTTAGCGAAGGTGGGGACCAGATCAAGCTGCGTCGTCACCATTTAGGTTTGGTTAACGACCTTGCCGGCGAAATGGCCGAAGTAACCATGAGCCGCAAGCTACAAAAGCTGATGGACTTTGATGAACTTGCCGAGGTGCCCATGCCAGTCAACTTTTCAGGCAGTTTAAGGCCATATCAGCACGCCGGGTATAACTGGTTCCACTTTTTAAAGAACTTCCATTTTGGGGGCTGCTTGGCTGATGACATGGGATTGGGCAAAACCATCCAAACCCTGGCCCTGCTGCAAAAGCATAAAGAAGATACCGAAGCCACAGGCGGCAAAAGCACCTCGCTGGTTATAATGCCGACCTCGCTGATCTATAACTGGCTTAACGAGGCAAAAAAGTTTACACCGCAATTAAGGCTGATGGTGCATACAGGCACGTTCCGCTATAAATCGCCGGAGGTATTTGCTAATTATGATGTGGTGATAACTACCTACGGCATCAGTCGGATAGATATTGATTTGTTTAAGGCTTACTTTTTTGACTATGTTATCTTAGACGAAAGCCAGAATATCAAAAACCCGGCATCAAAATCATTCCACTCGGTTAAGCAATTAAAATCAAAATTTAAGCTGATATTAAGTGGTACCCCGGTAGAAAACTCGGTTAATGATTTGTGGACGCAAATGTCGTTCATCAACCCCGGCTTGTTAGGTACGCAGCAATATTTTTTGAACGAGTTTGTAACCCCGATAGAAAAGAAAAAAGACGAAGAAAAGGCACGCAAACTACAGGCACTGATAAAGCCCTTCGTAATGCGCCGCACCAAAGAGCAGGTTGCTACCGAGCTACCGCCAAAAACGGA
>JACMRC010000558.1 GCA_014376655.1 Mucilaginibacter sp.
AAAAAAAGGGAGCCAATCGGCTCCTTTTTTGTTTAAACAATGCCTGCAAACGTGTGCGTGAATATAAGGCGATACTACAATATTTATTTTCACCAATCCCGATATTTATTTACATTAGCTATATAAACCCAATTATTACAATTAAATGTCCCGTAACCTAATCCATGTAGCCACAGCTTTGGCGTGCACCATTTTAACTGTATCAACCGTATTTGCACAACGCGATACTACCGGAACCAAACTAAGTTTACCGGCAGCTGGTAAGCTTGTAGGCGGCAAACCTACAGGCAACGGTTGGGTAGATATGCTAAGCGCACAAAGGCTAAATATGCAGCCCGAATACTGGAAATTAACAAACGGTATACTACATGGCGATTGCGATCACCAGCCGGAACACCATTATAGCTACAGCAAAAAAATCTATGCCGATTTTGAAGTCAACATATTAATAAAAATGACCGGCGACGACGAAGCTAACTCGGGCGTATGTATTCGCATTCATCCTGAAAATTTTGATAAAGTACCCGGCTACCAGGTTGACATGGGCAAAGGCTACTGGGGATCGTTATGGGAAGAGGGCCGTGCCGGAATGGTGCAGCAATATCCGGCTAAAGGCTCGGCCAAATTGGTTAAGGCTAACGAGTATAATCATTACTACATCCTGGCACGCGGCCATCATATAGAAGCCTGGTTAAATGGTGTTAAAACTATCGATATAATGCACGAGGGTGGCTTCCTTGAAGGCAACATAGGTATCCAGCTTTGCCATGGTCCAAAACATACTATTGTTGATGTGAAGGATTTTTATGTTAGGGAGTTAAATTTGTAATTAGCTATCACTATAGTTTCTACTCCCCCCTATTTTACCTTTTCTAAGTAACCTGTCAACGCCGATTCAAAACCTGGTTCTGCCGCATGCATAAAATCGGCTGTGATCATTTTTCCATCAGAGTCTAATAGCATATACCTGGGGATGCTGGTAACATTATAAAACTTAGTAAAGCTCGATGAGTGTTTTCCTATAAATCGGTATTGATCGGTATCGTTAAAGTTTCCGTCTCTTTTAACTGCTGCCAACCATTGACTTTTAGCCTTATCGGCATCTAAACTCATGCTTACAAAACTGATCTTTCTGTCCTTGTATTTTTCTTTCAGGCGTTGAACTATTGGTATTTCTTGTCGGCACGGGACGCACCAGCTAGCCCAAAGGTCTAATAATATCATGTTTCCTTTATATTTTTTTAAGACCTCGCCCAAATTAGTTTCGGTGCCATTTACTGTAGTCAATTTAATAGTTTCAGGGTTGTCTATGTTTTTACTACTATTCCGAAATAACAACAGCGCAACGTTAATGGCAGGTAATTGTTCGGGGTAAGTATTTTTTGCCAGTAACGTTAAAGACTGTTCAACAAGTGGCGAGTTTTTAACCGGGTAATTGGCTATCCTATGTAAAATAAAATTGCGCCCTTTATCGCCATACCATTGCCACACAACAAACTCGGTCGCTCCCAATAAATCATCCGGGGCGATCTTTTGTTGATACAGGTCGTAGCTTATCATTGGATATAAAATACCATTAAGGTCGATAGTATTGTAAGTGTTAAATGTTTTTAAAAAATTCCGGGTATCAGCAATTTCATTGCCACTTATAAATTTATTAATTACCTGCGGGAAAAACTCTGAGCCATAACCCAGCGGTTGCAATCTGCGTGAGCGATGATCTATGTCATTAAATTTCACAAAGAAATCTTTATCCGGAACAGATAAGTGTCCGCTTTTATCAAGGCTGTCGATCTTTAATAGATTATACCTATAAATTTGTTCGCATTCTAAATAATAGTCTGATAACTCCTTATCCGTATAAGTATTAAACAGCTTCCTTATTGTTCTTGTAAATGGGTCGGCGTACTTCAGGTAATCCTGCGGAAAGATATTCTTTCCATCCACTTCGGTCATATGCTCACCGGCTATCCTCAGGCTGATAACATCACCACCCTTAGCTAAAAAGCTTTGCTTCACTCCCCTGTTGTTTGAATATGCCCGTTTCTGAAACTCGACCTGGTTATCAATATTTACAATAGCGGTTATAACAGTATCATGATCAGTGGTGTTTTTTAGCAATATGCCATGTTCGATACTATGCCGATCTAAGTAGTTTAATGGGATACCTTGCTTTCCATGCAAATAGGCTTTAATGGTAACTATATTATTTTGCTGGCAAAATGAAGCGGGCAAAAATTTTGTTACCAGGATAAAAAAAATAATAAGTCGTTTTACCATAATATATATTTTACAAGGTTTAAGTATTTAAATGTATGTATATTTTGATAAATGGATAACGACTATTTAAAGTAAAGCGGGGTTAATACTACTACAGATATTTACTCCATTTTCCTCAACTTTTTTACCCACTATCGCAATTTTAGGCAGAAAAAACACCATTTACTATGCATGCATAAAATCAATACCGAATACCGTTTTGAACTTTGGTATAGTACACTAAAAATTATATTCTGATTAAATTGTTATTTTAAGAATTATATAGATATATTTATACAAGTAATCAGTATATAGTATTTAATTGAAAAAAAACAGATAAGCTATTGCCAGTTTTTTTTGGTTAGGCTATCTTAAGGGAAACAAAAACACATCCAACAGGAAACCTAAATCCTGTAATAAAAATACAGACTAAAAATGAGTTCATCTAACAGCACAACCGGCGTAGAGTTAAACAAGTACAGCAAAACTTTTACGCAGGACCCTACCCAACCAGCCGCGCAGGCCATGCTTTACGGCATTGGCTTAACAGACGACGACATGAAAAAAGCACAGGTAGGTGTGGCAAGTATGGGCTATGATGGCAATACCTGCAACATGCACTTGAATGACCTGGCTAAGATTGTTAAAAAAGGTATTTGGGATGAGGATTTGGTTGGACTGATATTTCACACCATAGGTGTAAGCGACGGTATGAGCAACGGTACCGAAGGTATGCGCTACTCGTTAGTAAGCCGTGATATAATTGCCGACTCGATTGAAGCCGTAACAGGCGCACAATATTATGATGGCTTAATTACCCTGCCGGGATGTGATAAAAACATGCCGGGCTCTATTATGGCAATGGGCAGGTTAAACCGTCCCTCTATTATGGTATACGGTGGCACTATTAAACCGGGCCATTGGAAAGGTGAAGATCTGAACATTGTATCGGCATTTGAAGCTTTAGGTAAAAAGATAGCCGGTACCATGGATGATATCGACTTTATGGGCGTAATTAAAAACGCTTGCCCAAGTGCGGGTGCCTGCGGTGGTGTATACACTGCAAACACCATGGCTGCCGCTATTGAAGCGTTGGGCATGAGCTTGCCTTACTCGTCTTCAAATCCCGGGCTTAGCGAAGAAAAGAAAGCCGAGTGTTTAGCTGCCGGTAAAGCTATAAAGATATTATTAGAGAAAGATATTAAACCAAGCGATATCATGACCCGCAAAGCATTTGAAAATGCGATGGTTATAATTATGGTATTGGGTGGAAGCACCAACGCGGTACTGCACATGATAGCCATGGCAAAAAGTGTTGATGTTAAAGTAACGCAGGACGATTTCCAAACTATCAGTAATCGTATCCCGGTATTGGCTGATATGAAGCCAAGCGGTAAATACATGATGGAAGACCTTCACAATGTAGGTGGTGTACCTGCGGTAATGAAATATTGCCTTGCACAAGGTTGGTTACATGGTGATTGCATCACGGTTACCGGGAAAACTATTGCCGAGAACCTGGCTGATGTACCCGAGCTTTCCTTCGACACTCAAAAAATTATATGGCCGGTTGAAGCACCTGTAAAGGCTACCGGTCACTTACAGATACTTTACGGAAACATTGCTACCGGTGGAAGCGTAGCCAAAATAAGCGGTAAAGAAGGTACTCATTTTGAAGGCCCTGCCCGTGTATTTGATGGCGAGTTTGAACTGATTGCCGGTATATCAAGCGGCCGAGTCAAAAAAGGTGATGTGGTGGTTATCCGCAACGTGGGCCCTAAAGGCGCGCCGGGTATGCCAGAGATGCTTAAACCAACATCAGCCATATTTGGCGCAG
>JACMRC010000559.1 GCA_014376655.1 Mucilaginibacter sp.
AACAAATTGACATTAACCCCTTTGCGAAAAATAAGTGAAACAAAATGAAACACTATTTTTGGCTTAACCATTTGAAGATAAAGGCATTGTGAAAATAAAACATGTTTAAACACGCATTTCAATTTTACCAACTAATCCGTCGGTGGTTTTAAACTTAAATACGGTTTAATATACTCAAAATCAAACAATTGCAGATAGTTGTTTTTTTGCCTTTCTGGTGGATGAATCGGTAAAAGTTGAAGCACTTTAGTTTTATTTTATTGATGCGGTAATGCCTGCCATTATCACGCGTTTATCTACCGAAATCGCGCTGTATCACACTTTTATCTACCAAAATCACACGCTATCACAGCGTATCACAGCATTTCACATCCTATCACAGCATTTATGCACGGAAGGCACAAGTCAGGCTATCTAGGCGCTCCCGCAAGCGTCCCGCTTGTGGCACGTTGATAGGTGGACGCTTTGATAGGCAGTTATTACGGACAGGGCCGTAGGACTCCTTCGGCGGACGTTGATGGTTTTACATTCCGGGCACAGTCCGCTTTTATACACCGGTAACCACCATTTGCACACGTTTTCGCACCACATAAACGCTAATAAACACCACTTTTTACCAACTTTTATGCATACTCATCCTATCCATAATAGCAACCAGCCCACAGATAAAAACACGGAACTTAAAATGTATATTGTGGGGTTTCGCCTTGTAGAGAAAAAGGAGTGCTTACTCAAATTGCAGTTCCCAATTATCTTCGCCACCGTCTACAATGCGGAAGATGCGCTTTTCGGCAGTTTGGCTACCGTCGGCCGATATGATCTGTACCACGTCATGATCATGAAACACCTCTGTTTTATTTACCATTAATGCAGTTACGGTATGCGGGTCGCCGGGGATTGTTATAGTTTTCATAACTTAATTGTTTTGGTTAGTAGTTTAACAATGCTTATTCAATTAAGTTTCTTGTGTTTGTTGGGCGTTGCCGCCTTTAGGCGGACGGGTTATCCGCTCATACGCGCCTAACGCAAGAAGGGCCTCACACACTCCCACCACGTCATTGCGAGCGAAGCGTGGCAATCTCTACATAAGCTAATCAAATGTGGATGATGTTGACACACGCGGCACGCGTGCGCCAGCAGGGGTTTTGCTGGATTGATTAATTATTTAGAGGACCATTTACCATCCAATGAAATAGTAGAAAAAGCCTTGAGGAAAAAGGTAACTGAATATCCGATATTGGCAATTAGGGAACTTGTTGCAAACTCATTAATACATCAAGATTTTGCAGTAAAAGGGAGTTCTCCAATGATTGAGGTTTTCTCTAATAGAATAGAAATAACAAATCCCGGAAGCCCCTTGATAGATGCAGATAGATTTGTTGACCATAGCCCACAAAGCAGAAATGAAATATTGGCTGGGTTTATGCGAAGATTAAATATATGTGAAGAGAGAGGGAGTGGATATGACAAAGTTGTTTTCGAATGCGAATACAACCAATTACCCGCTCCTGAAATAATTGTTGGTGAAAATTATACGCGAATAATTCTTTATGGTATACAAGGCTTTAAAGAAATGGATAAAAAAGACAAAATACGATGTTGCTACTTACATGCCTGTCTTAAATATGTCTCTGGAGAACATATGACAAATCAATCAGTAAGGGAAAGATTCAAAATTGCAGAAGAAAATTATCCAATGGCGTCAAGAATAATTTCCGATACAATCGAAGCGTCTTTGTTAAAAGATTACGATCCATCAAACAAGTCTCGAAAATATGCAAAATACATACCTTATTGGGTTTAAATCTTATGTAACCGTCATGTAACTAAAGCCATCTTTTAACCTTAAAAACCGCCTTTAAATCATTTAAAAGCGGTTTTCTTATGTAACAAGAAGCGTTTTTTCTGAAAAAAGTCTTTGACGTACTTAAAAATTAAGAACACCTCCATTAAAAAATAGAAGAGGTTTTATTGTCGTCAGGATATATTATATCGACTACTTTTGTTATTTCATAAGTCGGTTTAATTATTTTCCCATCAGCCTTATTTATATAATGAATTTTGAGCTTGACTTTTAATGAGTCTTCCGGCATAAGTGGATAATCTCGGGCATGGTATCTACCCAGCCAATCTTGGTCAATTATTTTCGCCTCTATTTGTTTATTTCTAAACTTAAATGTCCAATTGGAGCTATTACTTAACAAATCGAGTTTTTTTATTTTTAAAATCTCGGTTGTCTCACTTTCAAATTCTTTGTTTCCCAGTTCCCATAAGATTTTCCCTTTGTTAAGAGTTACTTTATTGTTCAATGTCACAGAACCATCAAGGCTTTTATATTCGATTTTCTCTTCGTCCTTTAATTGTGATAAAGCATTTATTATTGGCTCAATAGCAGAAAGTATTTGAAAAATATTTATTTCATTAGTTATTTTACTGCTATTTACCATTTTAGCCTTTTCGGTTTCTATAGATAAAACCAAATTTTCTAATGATTCTTTGCTGTCTACATTTTGATTGTTTTCCAAATAACTCAACACTTTATACTTTAGTTTCAGCAAAAAATGACCTATTAATTTCTTCCAGTCAAACTCTTTAATTGGTTCGTCAGGAATTTCCCGTATTATTTGAGCAATCCAAGTTTTTATAGATCCATATTCTAAGGCTTCTAATGAGTACTCTATGACCAATCCACTGTCAATACTTGACATTAATAAATTATCCAATGAGGACAACGATTGAAATACATTACTCAATTCATTAAATGCTTCGGCAGGTTGTTTATTACCTTTAAAAAGGAGATTTAAAGTAAAGTTTTCGTCTGTTAGTTTTTCGATCATATTTTTATATTAAGATTAATCGTTGGATTTTGGATAGCTTGAATATTCTTGATAAATGTTATTAAACATATTTTGAGTTTCTAAAATTGAGTTTTCTATCTCATTTAATGAATATGTTATTAAATCAAAAGAAAGTGTTTTCAAACAATAGGTCCCTATTTGAATTTGTTCAGGATCGCATTTAAATACGTCTTTAGCCAAATAATATTGAATTAATGGATATTTCAACTGCGTGTGCCATGATACAGGTGCTTCACTATAGAAATAAGCGATATATTTACCGCCATCTGAAGCTAAATGTGGTGGCCGCCCTGTTAACGCTACCTCTGGAGTTACGTTCCAATAAATATCTTTTTGTGGACCCAGATATGTTAAATTTTTTGATTGAAATAATTCCCAATAAGGGGTCAATCTATCTAATAAAAACTCTTGCTTTTTTCTGTTAACAGGACTGTTTTTAAAAGTTATAAACTTTTGTTGTAAGCCAATTTTTGCTTGAGAAAAATCAATTTGATTTGCATGTAGGGATTTAACAATAGCCTGCCAACAAGCAAACATACCATAACTCCCGTTTCGATTTTTTGTTTTTGCGGCTAATTGTTGTGCAAAAATCGATGGATTTAACCTTACAACCTCAAGTTTTGAACAGGAAACTCTAATCATAATACCTTTGATTTAACTTGTTGAAAATCAAAAGTATAAAATTTAGTGAGCACACTTTCGCTTGCGCGTATAATGTTGAAAAATAGCAAATATTAACACTAATAACAAGGGCATGGTTGTATTAATTATCTGTCAGTACATTTTTTCGCCACGTACCCGGGCACGGTTTAACAAGTGCAAAATTGTGGCACCCCCCCCCGCTGTCCGAAGCCTGTAACTTCGGGCTATTATGCCTGTAGCCTGCGGCTACTGGTGCAATATCTTTCCAGGCACACAATATTCTAAAGCCTATTTGCATAATCGTTCGAAGCCAGGAGACTTCGAACAGCGTACGTAAAATCCCACCGCTCGTTTTGTTGGTGATAACATACAACAAAGGCGGGCGCGCAATATCCCGTTAAGTCATAGCGAGCAGGGCAACGCCCTGCTAATGAAAATTCCTGCCCTTATGGAAAACTTCTTCCTGCTTTTTAACCTGTTGCTGGCCTTTGTTTGAGCCGCCGTGTGCCGGCGAGGTGGTTTCGTCTGCACGGGATAGGGTGAGTATGGGTTGGTCGGTATTTGGTAGCGGGGTTAGTTTGTTTAGCAGGCGGCTTAAATTAAAACAGCGCCGGGCAACTATGTGTATTACCTTGCCTGCTATCTGTACTTTGCCTTCAACCATAAACAGGCGGGCCTGTAATATTTCGCGGCGGTACTGTTCAAATACCTTCTCCCACACTACCAGGTTGGAGAAACCTGTTTCATCCTCTATAGTAATAAACAATACGCCTTTGGCGGTGCCGGGCCTTTGGCGCACGGTTATTAGTCCGGCTACTTTTACGGGGTCGCCATCTTTAAGTAATGGCAGTTGTGCATTGCTGGTTACCTGTAGCATGTTTAACTGCGGGCGCACAAAACTAACAGGGTGCGCTTTAAGCGACAGGCCGGTGGCGGCGTAATCTTGCACCACATGCTCGGCCTTGGTCATAAATGGCAGGCTTATTTGCGCTTCGGTTGTGCTTTCTGATGGTTGGCCGGCAAACAGCCCGATAGGTTTGTCGCTTAGCGCCGGTACTTCCCATAGGGCTTCCCGGCGATCAAGGTTTAAGGAACGGAATGCGTCGGCATCGGTCAATGTTTCAATAGCGGCTTGTGGTACACCGGCGTCATTTAACTGGCTGATACTGGTGTAACCGCTGCCACGGCCGGCAATAAGCAATTGCATATCATCTTCTTTCAATCCCTTAACTTGCCTGAAACCTAAACGCATGGCATAATACTTACCGTCCTTTTCCTCCAATGTATTATTCCACATTGAATAATTTACATCAATTGATCGCATTACTACAGCATGCCGCTCGGCATCAATAACAATTTGCGCAGGCTGGTAAAAACCCATAGGCTGGCTGTTAAGCAGCGAGCAGGCAAACACATCCGGGTAATGGTATTTTAGCCAGCAGGATATATAAACCAGGTGTGCAAAGCTATAAGCGTGGCTCTCGGGGAAACCATAACTGCCAAAGCCTTCTAACTGTTTAAAAATGCGTTCGGCATATTGTAGTTCGTAGCCGCGGCTCGTCATGCCGTTTACCAGTTTATCGTGGTAAGCGCTAACCAACCCCTTTGCTTTAAAAGTAGCCATACTGCGGCGTAAGCCATCGGCCTCGGCAGGCGTAAATTTAGCCGCTACCATGGCAATTTCCATGGCTTGCTCCTGGAACAAAGGCACTCCTTTAGTTCGTGTTAATACCGGCCGCAACTCCTCGTTTGGATATTCTTCCGGCTCAATCCCATCGCGCCTGCGCAAATAGGGGTGCACCATATCGCCCTGGATAGGGCCGGGGCGTACAATGGCTACCTCTATCACCAGGTCGTAAAATGTTCGTGGTTTTAAGCGCGGCAGCATAGACATTTGTGCCCGGCTCTCTATCTGGAAAACGCCCAGCGTATCTGCTTCACAGATCATATCATAAACCAATGGATCTTCTTGCGGTACGTTTGCCAGCGTGAGGTTAACGCCATAATGATTGCGCACCAAATCAAACGCTTTGCGGATACAGGTTAGCATGCCCAGCGCAAGCACATCTACCTTTAAAATTCCAAGGTCTTCCAGGTCATCTTTGTTCCATTCTAATTGCGTGCGATCTTCCATGCGGGCATTCATTACCGGGCAATAATCTGATAGTTTGGCCTGCGTTATTACAAACCCGCCCGTATGTTGCCCCAATTGCCGTGGGAACCCCATTAACTGTTCTGTAAGCTGCAATACTTTATGCAAGTGCGGCTCGTCAGGGTTTAATCCCTGCGATATGATGCGCTCGCGGTCAAAAGCCTCGTCCGAGAAATCCCAGATGGCGCCTGCCAGGCGTTTAATGGTATCTTCGGATAGCCCCATGGCTTTACCAACATCGCGGATAGCACCTTTGTGGCGCTCCTGGGTTACAGTAGCTACTATAGCAGCATGCTCGCGGCCATAAGTTTCATAAATCCATTGGATGATCTCTTCGCGGCGCTCGTGTTCAAAATCAACATCCACATCGGGCCATTCATCGCGTGCATCTGACATAAAACGCGAAAACAATAGCTTGGACTCTTCGGGGTTTACCGGTGTTATCCCCAAACAAAAACAAACCGTACAATTAGCCGCCGACCCACGCCCCTGGTGCAATATGCCCAGTTCTTCGGCTTTATTAGTGTACTCATAGATCCGAAGGAAATAAGGTGCCAGCTTACGACGCTCAAAAAAGGCCAGCTCAAATTTTATCTGGTCGATGATTTTCTGATCAACATTGGCGCTTAACCGTTTCTTAGCCCCGGCCCAGGTCAGTTCGGCCAGGTGCTCATCGGCAGTGCGGCCGTCGGGGCTTTTCCACTCGGGTTCTAAATACTTTAAGGTATCTAAAGAGAATTGGCAGGCATCGGCAATTTCAAGCGTGCGCGCAATAGCATCCGGGTATTGGCGAAACAGCCGCGTCATTTCGGCAATACTTTTTAAGTGCCGCTCGGCATTGGCGTGTAGCTTGAAACCTGCGTTTGCGATGGTGCATTTCTCGCGTACACAGGTAACTACATCCTGCAACTGGCGGCGCATGGGTTCATGGTAGTGTACATCATTAGTAGCAACCATAGGTATACCAGATTGTGCAATGCGGTGCAAGCGTTTACCATCATCGCCATTATAGGCCCGGTTGGCGGCAATATAAAGCTCACTACCAATGTGCTGATAGTAGAGCTTCAGATCCTGTTTAAAATCATCCTCAAAATCAAAACGGCTATTTAATGATTCGGGTGGAATTACAATAAATTTGATCTTTTCCGCATGTTCAAAAACATCTTGTTTATAGATATGACATTGGCCCTTTTCTGTACGTAAATTTCCTTTGGTGAGTAAGGCACATAACCGGCTCCAGCCAGTAATATCAGTAGGATAAGCCAGTAGTGATGGTCCGTCAAGCAGATCTAAACGGCAGGCCGGAATAAATTTTATCTTTTGATTTTTGAGGATTTGGTGCGCGCGCACCACGCCGGCTACGGTATTGCGGTCTGTAATGGCAATTGCGGCATATCCGTTTTTAATGGCCTGTTCAGCCAGTTCCGCGGGATGCGAACCGCCCCGCAAAAAACTAAAATTACTGGTTACCTGTAACTCTGCATAGCTCATAACACATTAGGCAAAAAATCCATGAATATACCATTGCGGCTTATTATCGGCCGAATAATGGCCCGATCTGAATAGCCAATAACGCTGACCCACCTCGTCTTCAACTTGGTAATAATCACGGTGATCGCCCTGGTCAAGCCACCACTCACGTTCTATCCGTTCTGGTCCATCGGCTTTTTTTACATGATGCGTTTTGTTTTTATAGATAAACAACATAGGCGGGTAATCGGGTACAATCGAAGTTACATCTATCCGCTCGGGCAAGGGCAATAAAATAGAAGGCCGTGGCCTGTCTGTACGCCAGGCAGTGGTAGGTTTTTCTTTTAGCGAGATGGTAGTTTTTATAGAGCGTTCGGGCCAGTAATGCTCTTGCGGCAAGTACCGGTGGATAGCACTTGCACCTATTTTATTGGTTAAACGGTCTAATAGTTCTGCTAACCGCGAGTCGGTTAAGCTGCAATCTTCGGGTACCCATAATATTTCCTGTTCGGGTTCTACATCTTCGGCTTTGGGGGATTCCAAAGTAAAAAGCTCAATTCCCAAAGCGGGTTCAATGGTGGCTATCTTTAACTCAAACAATTTAAAAAGGTGGCTGATATTATGCGTAGCGTTGTTGGTGCCTATAGCCGCCGTCACCAGTTGCCCGTCTAACCGGTAGCACTTTAATATCGCAGTGCGGATACCCTTGCCCTCGCCGGCCAAACGCCGGCAAAGATTTTCTAAAAGTGTTTTTATGGCTATCTCTATTCCCACTGCGGTATTTATAGGCTCTAAGCAGGGGAGCCTTTCAGAATAGGGTTCAATGGGTTGCAATAGTTGCAGTGGTTCATTCTCGGTACCCAGTGCCTGGTTCAATCGGAGTAAAAAACCATCGCCAAAGCGGCGGCGCATAGCGGTGCGGCCCAAGCCTATAAATTTGCTGATGGTGTAAAAACCAAGTTTGTGTAAGCGGTCTAAAATTAGCGGCTCTAAACGCAGGGCTGCAGGAGGGAGGGATAGTAAAGCATCCTGCTGTTCGCCTTCTGCTATAATTGCTTTAACCTTCCCAAACCGGGCCACGGCCCAGGCAGTGCCAACGGTATCGGCCATTGCGCCGCGCACATCATAACCTTTGCTGCGCAGGCGGGTGACTATCTCTTTTAAACAAGCCCGCTCGCCGCCCCATAAATGCGTACAGCCTGTAACATCCAGCACCAAGCCATCAGGCAGATCCATCGCGATGATCGGGGTATAGCGGATGCACCATTCGCCCAATGCTTTAAGTAGTTTGAGCGGCTGGTCGGGGATATCATCCAGCACTTTTAAATTGGTTACTATGGCTTTGGCATCGGCTGCTGCCATGCCGGTATGTACGCCCTGCGCCTGGGCCAATGCGTTGGCGGCCCTTATAACTATGCGGTTACGTTCAGGCCCTGCCAAAACAAAAGGTACATCCTTTAGTTTAGGCTGGCGGAGCGTGAGCCAATCCGTCATTAAATGACGGAACCATAAAGAAATAAAGCGCTTTTGCATACTTAACCTGCCCTTCGTTCATCTAATTGTTGGAGTAACTCTTCTTCATCTTCAAGCGGTATAAAACAGTTATCGGCCCATTCCAGTTTCCAGCTTCCGGGGTTGCCGTTACGCACCCGTAACAAATCAACCTGCCAGCGCGGGAAACCCACCCCTGGTAATTCATCCTTAAGCTGGCTGGGTAACGAAGTAATTTGCCAGCGGGCCACACAGGTAGTTGTACCAAGTTTACTTGGATCATTACGTAATAAAAAACCGGTAACTTTGCTGCTTTCGACAGCCAGTTGTAGCCGGCGCGATTGCGCGAAGCTTATCTCACGCACCTCGGCAATAACGGCTGCAATGCCTTCGCATTTTAAGGCTTCTTCCATAGCCCAAAGCACATCGCGCTCGCGGGCAACATCAATAAATATTACTTTATCGGGCACTACGCCAAAAGTCATTAATGCCGGCGGAAACTGCTTCCGTCCGTTACTTATCCATAAACAGGCTCCTCCATTTTTCATTAAGAAAGCTATTATACCGCTCATTAACCCACTTGTAGCTGCGGCCTGTTCAGGTGTAGGGCAAATCATTTCGTGAATGTTACCTGTTGGAAAAACGCCATTTGGAAAAGCCCTTTCCATTGGCCCCAGACCTATGCCTTTAAGCATACCAGCTTTAGGCGGGGTAAAACCCTGCCATTGCAAAATATCTTTCTGCAATTTATTGATGATATGTTGTTTAGCGTCGTACATATTACGGGCTATAAAGTTATGCTAATATTTTTAGCATTTTATATAAAATTATTAAAAAATTTTTCAGTTTTCATTGGGGTTTAGCCATTGATAGGTGCTATGAATGTAGAACGGACAAGCTAACCCCACGCTCGTTTTGTTGGTGATAACACATAACAAAGGCGTGCGCACGGTTCAGTTGCAGTTATTAGCGGCAGTGGCAGTAAGGGGGCGCAAATAAAATCATGGTAATCCTTAAATCACGTAAATCAGCGGTTCGGACAAAAGGGATGCGGGCAGGCCGCGTTAGTGATAGGAGCGAATACCGGCCTGTGGTTAAGGCCTGCGCAGTATAAGCGGAAAGCACGGCCCGAAGGCAACGCCCTCTTATTCACTGGCAAGAATTAGTTGCAGTAGCAGTAAAGTCTGCTTTGTTATTCCTGTCGCGTACTCGCGTCAGATTGGTTTTAAGCCCGGCGTTATAACCACCGGGCTTTAAAATAATATGGAGATACTTTTTTAGTTTCTTTACAAGGTGTAAGTTGTCCATTTTTCATTGCTGGCATTGGAGGCTACTACATTATCTATAAACGCCATGCCGCGGAGACCTTCGTTGATTGACGGATAATCAAGCCATTCGGGTTGAGGTTCTCTTCCTTCAATTTTGGCTCCAAGGGCGAAGACAAAGTTTTTATAAAGATTGGCAAACGCTTCCAGGTAGCCTTCGGGATGGCCACCGGGTGTGCGGCAATTGGATGTTGCGTAGGTAGATAGCCTGTCGGTGTATCCGCCGCCTGCTCTCAGAGTTTCGGCCGGTTTATCAAACCACCGCACCGTCAGCGTGTTGGGTTCCTGCTGCGACCATTCCAAACCGCCGTTTTCGCCATATATGCGCAGGCGAAGCGAGTTTTCCTCGCCGGCAGCTACCTGACTTGCCATCAGGGTGCCGGTGGCACCTTTTTCAAACTGAAGGAGAACGGCTCCATCATCGTCAAGCATGCGGCCATCAACCACGATATTAAGTGCAGCGTTAAGCGCGGTAATTTTGAGGCCCGACACATACTCGGCCAAATGTGCGGCGTGGGTACCTATATCGCCCATGCAGCCGGCTTTGCCTGATTTAGACGGATCGGTGCGCCAGGATGCCTGCGCGTTTCCTTCCCGCTCGGACAGGCGGCTAAGCCAGCCCTGGAAATATTCTACATAGATCTTCCTTACTTTGCCTAATTTGCCGGATTTGATGATCTCGCGGGCCTCCTTAACCATGGGATAGCCTGCGTAAGTATGTGTAAGTAACAGCATGAGGCCGGTTTCGGCTAATTTTGCCTGCAATAGTTTTGCTTCTTCAAGCGTAAAGGTGATTGGTTTTTCGATAACCACATTGAAGCCGCATTCAAGGGCTTTCATAGCAGGGGCGAAGTGCGCGAAATTTGGTGTAACGATGGTTACAAAATCCATACGCTCGTTCGGCGGGCGCACTGCTTCCTTATCAAGCATTTCAATAAAAGATGTATAGATCCGCTCTTCGGGCAGGAATAACAACTTTCCGCTTTCCCGGGCTATTTCAGGATTGATACTTAAAGCGCCGCAAACTAATTCAACTTGCCCGTCCATGTTTATGGCGAGCCGGTGGATAGCGCCGATGAAAGCATCTTTACCTCCACCAATCATACCCATACGTAGTTTTCTTTTGTTCATGTGTTTTGGTTTATTTTGTAAATATGTAAAATTAGATGCAGGCCGTCAAATTTGTTGTAAAGTATTGGTATGGCTATTTGTAACAGCTTTAACATACCTAACGATTTCCGTACCAAAACATGGTTGGTTGGCCCGCAGTATGTACCAGATGGTGCGGGTGGTTTTACTACGCAGCCGGCTAATTACCCGAATACTACAAACCAAATTGTTATAACCGCAACGTTAACATTGGTACCACCAAAACCGATGGATTTGGGTAACACAC
>JACMRC010000560.1 GCA_014376655.1 Mucilaginibacter sp.
ATCTTTTCATTTACTTACCTCATCAACATCATCAAACAACAAAAACAACTGGCCGATATTAAAGACGATTTTATTGATAACCTAACCCACGAGTTTAAAACACCTATTGCTACCATATCGGCAGCTATTGAGGGGATGCAGAATTTTAAAGCGTTGGATGATAAGGAAAAAACTAACCGTTATTTAAATATCTGCAAAAACGAGCTTAGCCGTTTAAACGACATGGTGACCAAGCTGCTTAACATATCCGTTTACGACAAAAATAATTTAAAGCTGACTTTGCACCATGTTGATGTAGCAAATATGGTTGATGAGATTATTAGCCTGGAGCAATTTAGGGCGGTTAAACCGGTACAGTTTAATGTTAATATTGACGATAGTGTAAAACATATCCAGGCCGATCCGCTGCATTTTAAAAATGTGTTCATCAACTTAATTGATAACGCGGTTAAGTACTCAAAAGAAGCGGTAAGCATTAGTATTACCGGCACTAAGGATAATGGCTTTGCCCGATACACCATTACGGATAATGGGATTGGTATTCCTCCGGCAGAACTAAAACACGTGTTTGATAAGTTTTACCGTGTACCTACCGGCGATGTACATAATGTTAAAGGCAGCGGCTTGGGTCTGAGTTATGTCAAATCTGTTATCGAAGCGCATAGCGGCACCATAACTGTAAATAGTGAAATTAATACAGGTACGTCCTTCACCATTTTAATACCTTTAAAGTAATGAGCAAGACCACCGTATTACTGGCCGAGGACGAAACATCGCTGGCGCACATTATCCGCGAAAGCCTGGAAGAACGTGATTTTAAAGTTATTTTATGCCCCAACGGTAAGATAGCTTTGGATCAATACCAGGCCCATAAACCGGATATTGTGGTGTTGGATGTAATGATGCCTTTAATGGATGGTTTTGAAGTTGCCCAAAAAATAAGAGCGACTGACCGGCAAACGCCTATTATCTTCCTCACAGCCAAATCGCAATCAAAAGACGTAGTAGCCGGGTTTGAGCTGGGTGCAAACGACTACCTGAAAAAACCGTTCAGCATTGAGGAGCTGATCGTACGGATCCAGGTGCAATTGAGTAAAGAAGGGTTGTTAAACGCCAAACCGGTTAATGAAACCGAGGTGTTTAACTTTGGCGAATTTGTATTTAACCCGCGTAAAAATCTGATAGAGCAGGGCATAAACGTAACGCAGCTAACCTCCCGCGAAAGCGAGATCTTAAAAATACTTTGCCAAAACTACCAGCAGGTGGTAAAGCGCCCCTTTATACTGCAAACCCTTTGGGGTAACGATAGCTTTTTTAACGCCCGAAGTTTGGATGTGTTTATTACCAAATTGCGCAAGCACCTCTCGGCTGATCAATCGGTACAAATAATCAATGTGCGGGGGGTTGGCTACAAGTTGGTTTATTGATGGGAACAGCAGCATAACACCCGTCTATGATAAAAAAAGCCACCCCAAATTTGAGGTGGCCCCGTTTTCAAGGTTTAGGTAGGGTTATTAATTGTAAATATTGTCGCGTTTTAAAAGGTTTACTTCGCCTGGGGTAATA
>JACMRC010000561.1 GCA_014376655.1 Mucilaginibacter sp.
AACCTATTATATCCCGGGTATTACCAGCATGCAGGCATCTGGATTAGAAGATATACCACTAACCCACCGTGCCATAAGCGAAGGTATTTGGGTTGTAACCGGTACCAAAAAGGACGGCACACTATCGGCCGACCTGCGCTTGGCTATGCAAAGCAATGCTACCGTAGTAGTATATATGGGGATGAAACAATTGGCATCAATAGCGGCTACTTATGCCGATGCCGGATTTGGCGATACATCGGCAGCTATTATACAGCACGCATCAACAGCAAAGCAAAAATCAGTAAAGGGATTGGTAAAGGACCTGGTTGCGATGGCCGACAGTAAACAATTAACGCACCCCGCTATTATTATAATAGGTGGTGTAACTAATCTGGCTATTTAAAGTGAACGAGTATGAAAATTAGGATTAAAGGCAACTCCCTCCGCTATCGTTTAAGTAAAAGCGATGTTGAGAGATTTACCTCGGTGGGATATTTAGAAGAAGCAACAAACTTTGGCAATCAGCAATTAATATATGCCTTGCAACGCGGGGGGCATAAGGGTTTGGAAGCAACATTTAATGATAATAAAATAACCGTAACAATGCCAGCAACAATGGTTGCAGAATGGGAGCAACCAAACAAAGTTGGTTTCGATGGACAGGATAATAAATTAGCACTGCTGATTGAAAAGGATTTTCAATGCCTTGATAATGTTGCCGAAGACCAGAGCGATAATTACCCTAACCCAGCGGGTGTTTGTTAGATATTATATAAAAATCCGTTTGCCTACGTAGTTTTCCCGGAAATCTTTAGGCGTATAACCTTTCTTGTTTTTAAAGGTGCGGTTAAAATTAGCCATATTATTAAAGCCGCATTTAAAGGCTACTTCGGCAATGGAATGGGTGGTGTCAATCAGCATACGGGTTACGTGGCCTAGCCTTATCTCGTTCAAACTATCAATAAAACTATAGCCGGTACGCTTTTTTATAAAACGGCTAAACGACGCTTCGGGCATATTGGCAATTTTAGCTACGTCGGCCAGGGAGATCTGTTGACTAAAGTTGTTGTTCATATACTCGAATACTTTCTCAATGCGCCGACTGTTGTAATTAAACTGCTCAACAGTAAAAGTAGCGTCAGACAGTAGTTTTATATCCCTTGATATGGACAGGTCATGGATGATTGACAGTAACTCCAGCATCGAATCAAAACCACTCTTTTTACTTAATCCAATAATACGCGGAGCGATGGCATTTACGGTTGCTTTCGAGAACAACAAGCCCCGTTTAGCATTCTCAAACATATTGCGGATGTTGATGAGCTGATTGCGTTTTAAAAAGCGTTCGTCAAGCAGGTCCTTATGGAACTGGATGGTAACTTCTTTAATGTTGCTACTGGTGCAGTTATGTGTAAACCAGCCATGCGCCAGGTTTTGCCCTACAAAAACTAATTCGTGGTCGTCAATCTCGCCAATATGGTCACCTACAATACGCTGCGCTCCTGTGGCATCCAATATTAGGTTAAGTTCCATGTCCTCATGATTATGTAATGGGAAATCAAACTCCTTTTTCTCTCTCGAAAAAATAGTGAAGCAATCATTTTGCGTTAGTGGCGTAATTTCTCTTACTATATCCATGGTTAAAATAATATCAGGCAATAATTCGCTGTGAAAGCATATTGCCGATGGTTTATAACAATACAATGTTAAAATAAAATCAGCCAGATAAAAATAGTTTTATAATATAAGTGCGTGTCATTCATCCCCATTTAGCTTAACGGCGGTTAAAACAATATCATGAAATGATTGATTTGTATTAATAACGATGGAGATATAGTTAACCGATTAATATAAAAAATTGTTAAAATACTATTAATAAAACATCAAGGCTTGCATTAGCTTTGAGGCATCAATTATAAACATTGGCCGTAGCACCTGTTGCCGTCAATTTTTTAAAATCATAGTATGAAAAAATTATATACGTTACTGTTTATCTCGCTGGCTATATCCGCGCAAGCGCAAAAAAAGACAAAGTTCCAATCGCTTAATTACCTGTACAGCGTCACGGGCAAAAAAACGTTAGCAGGTATCCACAACCGCGAGCCTAACGCCACGCCAGCGGTTTGGACTAATAAGGTCGATTCTGTTTCGGGCCATTTCCCCGGCTTATGGAGCGGAGACTTTTTATTCCAGATGGATAATATCAATAACCGCCAGATCATGATAGACGAGGCTGTTCGCCAATGGAACAAAGGTGCGGTGGTAAATATTATGTGGCATGCCTGCAACCCGGCCATGAAAGAGCCTTGCGGCTGGAACAAAGAAGGTGTATTAAGCACGTTAACCGACGCTCAATGGAAAGAGATTACAACTGATGGTACCGAGCTAAACAAGATCTGGAAAGGTCGCGTTGACGAGGTTTGCGTTTACCTGCAGCAACTAAAAGAAAAAGGGGTAGAAGTATTATGGCGCCCAATGCACGAAATGAACCAAAAAGTATTTTGGTGGGGCGGTTGCCCGGGACCTGAGGGCACCGTAAAGCTATACCAAATGATGCACGACTATATGTTGAAAGAGAAGAAGCTAACCAACCTGATATGGGTTTGGGATATCCAGGATTTTAAAAGCCTGGCCGATGATGCCAAAGCCTATAAACCGGCACCCGGTTATTGGGATGTTGCAGCCTTAGATGTTTATGACGGCAGCGGCTACACCGACGAAAAATATAAAATTATGCTGGATGCCTGCGAGGGCAAACCAATGGCTATCGGCGAGTGCCAGACCTTTCCAAGCGCGGATATTTTATTGAAGCAACCAAAATGGGCGTTCTTTATGGTATGGTCCGAGTTAGAGTTTAAACATAACACGCTCGACCAAATCAAGGCCATTCACAATGCACCGAATGTGATTACCTTAGATAAAATGCCGGGCTGGAAAAAATAGGTTATGATGAAAAAAACTATAGTAAGTCTATCGTTGCTGCTATTTGCAGTTACCGCATCGGCACAAACGTTACCGGTTAACACCTACAGCATCAAAGGCTGGTGGGGGCCGCCGCCGCCGCCGTTTTCGCCGATGGTTAATGCTGATCATAGCATTACCTTCAGGATAAAAGCTAAACAAGCCAAAAGCGTTAAGCTTATTTTTGGCGAATGGGCCATTAAGCCGCAAGAGTTAACAGTAGATACGGGCGGCGTTTGGAGCATCACCATCCCGCCGGTTCAGCCTGATATTTATTCGTATTTATTTAATGTGGATGGCGTGCAGGTGCCGGATATGAATAACCCGGTTATCAAAATCGGTACGCTAATATACCAAAGCGTGGTTGAAGTGCCCGGCACTCCGGCTCGCTTTGATGAGGTGCAGAATGTGCCACATGGCACGTTGATTACAAAAAGGTATTGGTCGACAGTATTAAAACGCACCCGTGCCTTTACTGTTTATTTACCGCCTAATTACGAGACTAATCCCACCAAAAAATACCCGGTACTGATATTAAAACACGGCGGTGGCGATGATGAAACCAGCTGGACACAACGAGCCGGCAGTGCCGATGTAATAGTGGAAAACCTTATCGCCAAAAAACAGGCAGTACCCATGATCATTGTTATGCCCAACGGTTTAACTAATAGCACCTGGGCAGGCGGCAGCACGCCCGAAGCCATGCAACAGTTAGAAAAAGAAATGCTGATTGACATAATGCCTTATGTAGAGAAAAACTACCGGGTATTGCCGGGCCGCCAAAACAGGGCCATCACCGGTTTATCAATGGGTGGCGGGCAGGCTTTTGTTATGGGCCTGCGCAACCTGGATAAGTTTGCCTGGGTGGGCGAGTTTAGCGCGGGCTTATTAAGTGATATTGATTTTAAAATAGACGAAACGTTGCCCGGCCTGGTTAATGCCAAAACACTTAATCCCAAACTAAAACTGTTATGGATTGGGTGTGGAACAGACGATCCCCGTTACCCCGGCCATCTGGGAATTGAGGACCTACTAAAAAAGCGTGGGATAAAAAACGAATTTCATGATACCGCCGGCGGGCACGAGTGGAAGGTATGGCGGGTACAGCTTCATGGTTTTATGCAAAAGATCTTTAAATAAGCAACAGTGACGGATACAGGGCAAGCGACATTACAACAATCTTTTAAAACCGAACTGAATAATATTTTGCAATACTGGCAAACCTTTACTATTGATGCCGTTAACGGTGGTTTTTATGGCGAGGTGGGTAATGATAACCAGCCCGTACCCGATGCGGTTAAAGGATCGGTTTTAAACGCGCGGATATTGTGGAGTTTTTCGGCGGCTTATAATTTGGAGCGGAACGAGGCGTATTTACAAACCGCGCAATGTGCTTTTGCTTACATCAAACAATATTTTATTGATAAAGAATTTGGTGGAGTGTACTGGTCGGTTACTGCAACAGGCGAGCCTGCTGACACAAAGAAGCAGATCTACGCGCTGGCTTTTACCATTTATGGTTTAGCAGAATATTATAAAGCAACGCAGGATTAAAAGGCTTTGGCAATAGCTAAATCGCTTTACGAATGCATGGAGCAGCATAGTTTCGACAAAGAAAAAGGCGGCTTTCTCGAAGCATTAACCCAAGACTGGCAACCCATCGCCGACCTGCGCCTGAGCGATAAGGATGCCAACGAGAAGAAAACTATGAACACGCATTTACATGTGCTGGAAGCTTATACCAACCTTTACCAGGTTTGGCCTGATGAGCAATTGGGTGTGCAGATAAGAAACTTGTTAGGATATTTCGAAAACTATATGGTTGATGCAAATAACCATCACCTGGTGCTATTTTTAGGTGAGGATTGGCAGGCAAGATCCAACACCATATCCTACGGACATGATATCGAAGCCTCGTGGTTATTGTTAGAGGCTGCCGAAGTATTGCAGGATGAAGCGCTGATAGATCGCACCAAACAATTAGCCATAAAAATTGCCCGCGCGGCTGCCGAAGGCTTAAACAACGACGGCAGCATGAGTTACGGATACGAGCCGTCGCACAAACAACCCATAGCCGAAAGATATTGGTGGGTGCAAGCCGAAGCGGTGGTAGGTTTTTATAATGCTTACCAGCTAACGGGCGAGCAACAGTTTTTAAATAAAGCTATCGCGACCTGGAATTATACCCAACAACAAATCATCGACCCACAAAAGGGCGAATGGTTTTGGGTAGAAGCGCTGATGGAGCTTTAATGCAGGGCCATGGCAAAGCTGGTTTTTGGAAATGCCCGTACCATAACAGCCATGCATGTATTGAAATGATAAACCGCTTAAACGCATAATCACCAATTATAAATGAAATTACACTTAATAGACGTCCTTATCCTGCTGGCCTACCTGGTCACCATGATAGTTATTGGTTTTTGGATGCGCAAAAAAGCCGGTCAGAATAAAGACAGCTACCTGATGGGTGGCAAATCGCTGCCGTGGTTGATGGCGGTAAGCCGTAATGATTTTAACGTGGGCAACCCTACAGAACGGATCATAATCGGCGCTACCCGCAACTGGAGCCGCAATGTTATCCTATGGAACATAGCTGCCGATCCTCAAAATAAACTGCATGCAGATAACGGCGGCTGCGCCGGCTGCCAGGGTGCTATTACTATTGATGGCGATAAGGTAAATCGCAATTTGGCTTATTATACTATTGGGCATGTGTCGAAATTTGTTCCAGCAAATTCAGTTAGGGTGGAAAGTTCGTTGCCTGACGGCCTGTCGGACGTAGCCTTTAACACGCCCGAAGGCAAGACCGTTTTGGTGGTTGCCAACAAAGGCAAATCAGCACAAACATTTAAGATAGCCTATAAAAATAAAACGGTGACAGCGCAATTAAGTGCCGCGTCGGTTGCTACTTATGTTTGGTAAATAGTAGATTTGTTTAACCAGTATATTCAAGACCTGAATTATTATGAAAAAAATATTTGTTTTA
>JACMRC010000562.1 GCA_014376655.1 Mucilaginibacter sp.
AGGTTGGGATACCCTGCCATTCTTAGGCGCCGGCGAGTTTTATTGCGAATATGGCGATATAGATTACACAGTTAACGTTCCGTGGGATATGATCGTTGCAGGTTCGGGCGAATTGGTTAACCCAACCGAAGTATTAACCGCCAAGCAAATAAGCAGGCTGGCAGCGGCGCGTAACAGCGACAAAACGCTGATGATAAGAACGCTCGAAGAAGTAACCAACCCTAATAGTCGCCCTGTTAACAAAGGCACACTAACCTGGCACTTTAAAATGTACAATACCCGCGACGTAGCTTTTGGCGCTTCCAGCGCGTTTATATGGGACGCGGCAAGAGTTAACCTGCCGGGCGGTAAAAAGTCTATGGCGATGTCTGTTTACCCTATAGACAGCTATGGAAAAGATAAATGGGACAGGGCTACAGAACACCTTAAACATTCTATCGAGTACTTCTCTGAAAAATGGTTCCCGTACCCATACCCGGTTGCCATTAACGAGGCCGGCATTGCAGGCGGTATGGAATACCCTGGTATTGTGTTTGATGGCATTACCGATAGCGGTAAAGAACTATTCTGGATAACCGCGCACGAAATTGGCCACAACTGGTTCCCGATGATCGTGGGATCAGACGAGCGCCGTTATGGTTGGATGGACGAAGGTTTTAACACATTTATTGATGTGTATGCATCGGACATTGTAAACAAAGGCGAGTTTGCCCCTAAACGCGATGGCGAATATGCACCACTTGGCGGCAACCCGGCTGATGAGATAATCCCAACCATTATGGACCCTAACGCAGTGACTATTATGACAGCGGCGGATGCTACACCCGAAAAGTACCGCCATACCATAGTGTATTTTAAAGCGGCATTTGGATTGATACTATTACGCGAGCAAATTTTAGGTAAGGACCGTTTTGATTATGCCTTTAAAAACTATATCCATAAATGGGCCTTTAAGCACCCGCAGCCAAACGACTTCTTTAGATCGATGGAGAATGGTGCCGGCGAGGACCTGGGCTGGTTCTGGAAGGGCTGGTTCTATAATAATTACAACCTTGATTTGGCATTGATAAGCGCTAAATATATTAATGGTGACCCTAAAAACGGCATCCAGGTAACTGTGGCTAACAAAGAGCCAATGGCTATGCCGTTTACTGTCGAGGTTAAATTGAAAAATGGCGGTAAAGAGCGGATCTACCTACCGGTTGAAACCTGGATCCAAAATAAGGCGACAAGCTTTACCATTTACACCACTACCGAAGCGACATCAGTAACCGTTGACCCTGATAATGCTTTGCCTGATATTAACAGGAAGAATAATACCGGTTCTGTGAAGTAAACGATTTGCCATTCTGAGTTATAAAACCCTTTGGCTTCTAAAGGAGAAATGACATAATACGTTTTAAACTTGCGAAGTTTTAAAAACTTCGCAAGTTTAACCTTTTTACAACATGTTGCTAATGTAACCTTACCTACCTACCACCTAAATATCGCAGTATTATCACGCTTTATCACGCCGTATCACACGTTATCACACCGTATCACACGTTATCACACTATATCACATTATATCACAGCATTATCATACTATATCACAGTAAGTTTTTAACTTAAATAGCTGTGTATTAATATATTGGTATAAAAATGGAATTTATGCGCTTTTGGTTTGAGTTGAAACGCGACAAAAGTTAGCCGCTTTAAAAAGAGCAGGTGTTTGATTATATACAAAAATGCGAAAAATTCAGCAGAGATAAAATGCACCGATGATTATAGCAGAATTCATTTACCTATCGTTATAATTTCAGTAACGCCTGATACAACTTTTCCGTAGGCAAACCAACCACGTTGGTGTACGATCCATCTATCTTTACAATTGCGGTAACCCCTACCCATTCCTGTATGCCATAAGAACCAGCTTTATCCATCGGCTTGTGTTTGGTTACATAATTGATGATCTCCTCATCAGTAAGCGTACGGAACGTAACATCAGACACATCAAAAAAACTATGGTATTGCTGCTTATAAAACAAGCAAACCCCGGTTATAACCTGGTGTACTTTGCCCGATAGCATTTGCAGCATCTCAATGGCATGTTGTTCGGTTTCGGGTTTGCCTAATATGTGGCCGTCTATGCTTACAATGGTATCTGCAGTAAGCACCAGTTCCTCGCCTACTGTTTCATCAAACGCGGTAGCTTTTTTCTGTGCGATGTAAACGGCAATTTCTTCGGGTGTTAGCGTATCGGGATATGATTCATCCACCTCTTTTAACACGATCCTGAAATCAAGATCCATTAATTTTAACAGTTCCTGCCTGCGCGGCGATTTAGAGGCTAATATGATGGGTGGAAAATTATTCATTTATATAGTCGGTAGTTTCGCAATAAAGATAACTGTTTCCTCATAATGATAAAAAATAACTTATAAGTAGGTAAATAAACAATAAATTACTAATAGCTTAGTACTATGGTTCGCCTAAACTACCCTCACATATTATTGTTTCTGCTATGCTTTTTACCAACTCTTTGCGTTGCGCAGAATGTGTACGATGGGCAGGTAATTGATAAATTAACCGAACTTGCCGTACCCGGCGTTACTGTTACTTTGCAAAAAGCAAAGGTGGTTACGAGCACTAATCAACAAGGCTATTTCAAGTTAAGCGTTGAAAACGCTCTACCAAATGATACGCTGGTATTTACTTCTGTCGGATACAACCCCTACAAGTTAGCCATAGCAAATTATGAGCGGCAAATGTTTGTACAACTACAGGCAAGTAACACTTTGCTAAACCAGGTTACCATTACTAACAGCAAAATAAAATCGGTAACGTTAGGGAAATTTGGATTGTCTGACATACGACAAGTTAATGCCAATAAATATTATACCATGCCGTTTATACACCAATCATGGTATGCCAAGTTTTTTCAAGCACCCCAAGAGAACACGGTACTAACTATGGTAAAACTGGGCCGCCGTGATTTTTATGACATTGGGATAGATAGCGGATCTTTGACCACTGCTACTAAATATGCGCGCTTTTTAGTGCATGTATCAACTATAAACCCCGATAACGGCGAGCCGGGCAAAGCAATATTTACCAAAGAGATTTCATTAACAGACAACTCACAATTAATTACCATAGATTTTAGCAAGGATAAAGTAGTTATACCCGGTACTAAATTTTTTATAGCTATAGAATGGTTAATAATCCCATTAAATGAAGTGATAACATTGGGCTATGCGGAAAAAGTTGAAAAGGTCAGAAAAGACGGCACTCAGCTTAAATTAGGCACGGCTGAGTATACCGCGCATTATCAGCCTTGTTTGGTGCTTTATACAAGGTACCATAGTGAAAGGCACTGGCTAAGGTTAGGCAACATGGGATGGAATATCATGGGAATGCCTGAACTGTCAGAAATAATACCGGCAAAAATTTGGGTGAAGGATAGTGGCACCTGGAGCGAAAAACTCTCCAGTCATGAGATAGCTTTATCTGCAACCTTGCATTATTAATAAAGTAATGAAAAAACTACTGACGTTTTTATGCTGTATTATTACTGTTTGTGTTAACGCGCAGGTTACGCCGGGTGTACAACAAAAAATCAATAAATTCCACATTATTGATAGCGCCACCAAAAAGCCGGTAATCACATCTGTAACTATCGCGCGGGCCAACTTAACTATAACCACAGAAAAAGATGGCGTGTTTATTATTCCCGGTGATTTGACGAAGATGCGGGATACCATTAATTTTAACACGCAAGGTTACCAACCGGTTAAATTATCGCTAAGCAATTTAAGTGTGATGGATACTATTAAGTTGAAAAAATACACCGTCCAAAAAATATTTTCCAACCTTAGCTATAAAGATGATACTTTACTAAACGATTTTAACAGGCGCGATGTTGGCTATTATGCCGGTATATGTACAGTATTAGCAAAGTTTGAATACCACCAACTGGCCCAAAAATTCACGACCCAAAAAGCCGGCGTAAGATTAAAAACCGCCAGAATTATTAGGTTAATATATAATAATGCAGATGTTGAACAGCCAACCAAATATCACTTACGCGTATATGATACAGATGCTAAAACGGGTGGACCGAGCCGCGACCTTTGTAATGAGGTAATTGAAGTATCAAGCAGTGACGGGCAGCAAAATAATGTCAATTTAAAAAAGTATAATATTGTTATCCCCGGCAAAACCTTTTTTGTGGCTATTGAATGGATGCAGGATTATTATAATTCAGCCAATTCAGCATACTTTGATACAAAAACCAAAAAGAAAGTAATTGTGCCGGGTTATAAACCAGCTATTGGTATATCACCTATAACCGGAAAAGACATTAACATTTGGGCGCTAAGTTTTAAAAACGAATGGAAGCCGTATACCTATTTTGCCCCGTTTGGTACCGACTTGGCTATCAGGGTAAGTATAGAATATTAAGAAAAAATAATTTGGTTATCCTATTTAGATTCGAACCCGGGTCCTGCCCTACCAGCTATATGACTCCTCGCTCATCCATTTATCCTGGATCTTAAGCACTTTTTCAATCACATCGCGAGCGCAGCCTTTGCCGCCACCAAGTGGGGATACATACTGGCTTAGCGCTTTAACTTCTTCGCAGGCATCTGCGGGGCAAACCGGCAGGCCGGCTAATTTCATTACGCCCAGATCCGGGATATCATCGCCCATGTACAACACATTAGCTGGCAGGATATGCTTTGATTCGAGGTAGTTTTTAAACTTATCAGTTTTTACGTGGGCACCAATAAACACATCGGTAATGCCCAGGCTGTTTAATCGGTAGATAGCAGTCTTAGATCGGCTTCCCGATATGGCGCAAACGTTATAACCACATTTAACAGCTAATTGCAATGCAT
>JACMRC010000563.1 GCA_014376655.1 Mucilaginibacter sp.
ACCTACGCTATACCTACTTTTAAGCTCAACGGCAACCTGGTACATTTTGCCGGTTATAAAAACCATATAGGCTTTTATCCGGCGCCAATGGGTATTGCAGCTTTTGCAGATGAAACGGCACAGTATGAAACAGGTAAAGGCACATTGCAGTTCCCTATTGATAAGCCGTTACCATTAGATTTGATTGAAAGGATTGTGAAGTTTAGGGTGGAGAGGAATTTGGCTAAGGCTAAAAAGAAGTAAACATTCAAAACCCTCTTTCCGCCAGCGGCGAAGAGAGGTTCGACCAGCGAAGCATAGTCGGGGTGAGTACACGGCGGGCGTTCAACGCCGCACTTATTTACCAACACCCCTTTGCAATCTCCTATCATAACCCGAATTTCGCTATCCCAATAAGGATAGACCGATGACAACTCATTATAAAAAATTAGCTGCCGAATTTTCAATTGCAGAGAAGCAAGTTATAGCAACTGTTGAATTACTTGACGGTGGTGCTACCGTTCCTTTTATATCCCGTTACCGTAAAGAGGTAACGGGTAGTTTAGACGAAGTGCAGGTCGCCGGTATCCGCGACCGCATCCAGCAAATGCGCGAGTTGGATAAACGCGGCGAAGCCATATTAAACTCGTTAACCGAGATGGGTAAACTAACGCCCGAACTACAGGCAGCGATCAATGCTGCCGAGACGATGATGCTGCTGGAAGATATCTATCTGCCTTATCGCCCAAAAAGAAAAACCCGTGCCAGCATAGCCCGCGAAAAAGGCTTACAGCCGTTGGCCGACAAGATTTTCGCTCAAAATAAATTTGATGTAGGGGCAGAGGCTGAAAAATATATCTCGGACGAGAAAGGTGTTGCCAGCCTGGAAGAAGCTTTAGGTGGTGCCCGCGATATTATTGCAGAACATATTAGTGAAGACGTAGAAGTACGCACTAAAATACGCGGACTGTTTTTAGAGAAAGGCTCGTTTAAAAGCAGGGTTATTACCGGTAAGGAAACCGAAGGCATTAAGTACAAAGATTATTTTGAGTGGGAAGAGCCGGTAAAATCGGCACCATCGCACCGCATATTGGCTATGCGCCGCGGAGAAAAGGAAGAGATACTTTTCTTAGACGTGCTACCGCCCGAAGATGAGGCTATAACTCAATTAGAAAAAGCATTTATAACCGGCAACAACGCTGCTGCCGACCATGTTAAACAAGCTGTTACCGATGGCTATAAACGCCTTCTGCGTCCATCTATGGAAACAGAGGTGCGTTTGCTAACCAAAAAGAAAGCCGACGAGGAAGCTATCCGCGTATTTGCAGAGAACGCGCGCCAGTTATTATTGGCCGCCCCGCTGGGTCAAAAGCGTACTATGGCTATTGATCCGGGTTATCGTACCGGCTGTAAGGTGGTTTGTTTGGATGAGCAGGGTAAGTTGTTAGAATACACCGCGGTTTTCCCGCATACCGGTGCAGGGCAGGCCAAGGAAGCAGAGAAAACCATTCAGCATTTGTTTGAGAAATATAATATCCAGGCCATAGCAATAGGTAACGGAACCGCCGGCCGTGAAACTGAACTATTTATTCGTAAGCTTAATTTGCCCGATGCAGAAATTGTTATGGTAAATGAAAGCGGCGCGTCTATCTATTCGGCATCAGAAGTTGCGCGCGAGGAGTTCCCGGATAAAGATGTTACCGTGCGTGGCGCGGTGTCAATAGGCCGCAGGCTGATGGACCCATTGGCCGAACTGGTAAAGATTGACCCAAAATCTATAGGTGTTGGCCAATACCAGCATGATGTGGACCAGAATAAATTACAGGCATCATTGGATGATACCGTGATAAGCGCCGTTAACGCGGTTGGTGTGGAACTGAATACGGCATCTAAACAGATCCTATCCTACGTATCGGGCCTTGGGCCGCAATTGGCGCAAAAAATAGTAGAGTACCGCGATGAGCACGGCGCCTTCAAGCACCGCGACCAGCTTAAAAAAGTGCCGCGCCTGGGTGATAAGGCTTTTGAGCAAGCCGCAGGATTTTTGCGCATCCATAATGCGGAAAACCCGCTGGATGCAAGCGCAGTACACCCCGAGCGTTACCCGTTAGTAGCACAAATTGCCAAAGACAAAGGTTGTACAGTTAACGACCTGATGCGCGATGATAAACTGCGCCAAAGCATCCCGCTACAAAAATACATTACTGATACCGTGGGCTTACCTACACTGACTGATATTATGGCCGAGCTGGCAAAACCCGGCCGCGACCCGCGCGAAAAGTTTGAAGCATTTAGCTTTACTGAAGGTGTAAACAGCATTACCGACCTTAAAGCCGGCATGAAATTGCCCGGCATAGTTACCAATATAACCGCGTTTGGTGCCTTTGTTGATATCGGTGTACACCAGGATGGCCTGGTTCATTTAAGCCAGATCACCAATCGTTTTATAAAAGACCCTAACGAGGTGTTGAAAGTGCAACAACAGGTTGAGGTAACGGTTACCGAGGTTGATGTGGCACGCAAACGGATATCGTTGTCAATGAAGACCGATGAGCCTAAAAAGGAGCATCGCCCGGCTACGCCTGCGAAGCAATACCAACCTGCTAAACCGGCTTACAACAATCAACAGCAAAAAAGAAAAGAACCCGAACCTGAAACCGACATGGCCGTTAAGCTGGCTGCTTTGAAGAATATGTTTAAGTAGATCACACCGTCGTAGAGACTCAATGCATTGCGTCATGCTAAGTTATAAAATCCCGGCGGGACTTTGAAGGAGAAATAACACGCTTAGGTTCCCGCAAAATCACGTTTAAAAATGATTTCTGCCATAATCATCCATGGCATTTTATCTCTGTGATATTTTTTTGTACTTTTGTATATAACCAAACACCTGCTCTTTTCAAAGCGGCCAACTTTTGCGGCATTTCAAGTCAACCCAAAAGCGCATAAATTCCATTTTTATAACAACCTGTTAATAAACAGCTATTTAAGTTAAAAACTGTACTGTGATACAGTGTGATACGCTGTGATAGCGTGTGATACAGCGTGATATAGCGTGATAATACTGCGATATGTAGGTAAGGTTACATTAGCAACATGTAATGGGTAGGCTCTCTACATCGGTCGTTAAATACTATACTACTGCTATTGGTGTAATGATTTAGGTTTATTACTTTTATACGCTCACATCTGTAGTGACCTTACAAAAAAGATAACCTTAGTTATGATAATTATAAAAAACTACGACGAGTTTGAATCGCACCTGGGCAAAGAGCTTGGCGTATCAGGCTGGCATACTATCACCCAAGATCAGATAAACATGTTTGCCGAGGCTACTATTGATCA
>JACMRC010000564.1 GCA_014376655.1 Mucilaginibacter sp.
AACACTTTTACCACAAAATCCCTTTTTAAAAAAAAAAAAAAAACCCCCCCGCCCAAATTGGGGGCAGGCGTCTTTGTTATATCGAACATGTGGTTTGATCTTTTAATTAAAAAACAACTCATCAACCCATACAGATGCGGTTTTTTGCGGCGGGAACCATGATGGCGCTTTACTAACTGGTTTTACCCTTATCTCGAAATATTTGAGTGGTTCGGCGGTTGTCAACTTACCCTCGAACAGGCTCCTCTTATCAGGATCACCCTTTAAGGGTTTTGCTGGTTTTATTCTACCAACCGGGCGCAGTTTGTGTTTATCCGTACCGCCCAATATTTCTATATCGGCAGGGAAAAGTATTTGCTGCCCGTTAAGGCGCAAACATCCCATGCCTATTGTTTTTAGGCTGATGGGCTTTATAAAAGTTATATGAATCACCATTTCAAATGGTACGCCTACCCATTTACCATCAAAGGGTTTAAAAGAGCCCAGCTCTTTATCAATCATCATTTTGCCCCCATTATTCTTATCAATGATGGAAGTGTCGGGTGTATAAGTATTCCTATTATAATTTATGGTGACGATATCACTACCATACCAGCCTGCTTTATAGGCGCGGGTCTTTATCGTTACATCGCTGCTGATGATCATCCCGGGTTTATAAACCGGCGATTTTATACTATCGGGATCGCTGCCATCTGTCGTATAACGAATGATTGCGCCTTTAATCGGGTGAGTGATAACCAACTCGAACGGCTTTGAAAACACCCATGTCGTACTTTTAATTTGTGGGTTATTCAATTTTATCGGTACACCATCGTCTTTAAAACCGGTAACAAAATTAACCTGTTTATGGCGCTGCTTTAATTGTTGCAGTTCTGCATCTTTTATGCCGGTATTCCATATTACCAATTCGGTAAGTGTTTTTATTGATAGTAGTGGTTCTAATTCCTGAACCTTAAGTTGTATGCCCGCTAATGATAGCTCTTTCAAATTTTTAAGATTAGAAAGTTCGTTAAGATCCTTTCCTGTGATATCTGTAAAATTCAGGTTCAAACGCCGCAGGTTAGTAAATTTTGCGATGGTTTTTAGTTCGGCATCTTTTACAGGTAATTTGTTCAGACTGAGTGATACTATCTGTTTTTTTATCGACTCCAATTCTTCTATTGCCTTTGGCGCATAATTACTTTTACTGTAGACGCTAACCGATAAAGCCGGCGATTCCTGGGCTATTTGTTGCACTACCCGGTAATTATTATTTAATTCCTTTATCGTCTTTTCATCAGCTGCCGAAAAATCATAATTTTCCGTAGTAGCTTCAGGTGGGCTTAATTTTGACGCGGCCAGCAGGCGTAACGAATCATTAACAGGCAATGCTATAACCTTTTGTGTAAAGTTTGGCTTACCTTTTATCCACAAGTACAATAAGCTTACTTCGTCATCAGTTAATTGAGGTTTGCCTGCCGGCGGCATGTGCTTATCGTCAGCAAGGGGTAAGTGTAAACGTTGCAACAGCAAACTCAACTGTGGGCTACCCGCAACGAATAATTTCCCACTCTTACCACCTTTTAAAACACCCTCCATGTCACTAAGCAGCAAACGTCCCTTTAGCTTATCATCGTTGTGGCAGCTCACACATTTGCTTTCAAATATGGGTTGTATCACATCCTGGTATACCAATGCCTTGTCAATAGGCACTGCCTCTGCCTTGCGCATAACTGGCCCCAATACAAAATTTTGGCCGTGGGTAATGTCCGCTCCATAATGACCTGCAAACAAAAGGCAGATAAATGTAGTGATAACCGCCGTTTTAGCCACCTGTGTTTTATACCAAGGTAAATTGCGGCACCAATAAATAGCAGAGCTTAACCAAACAAGGCTTACCCCTGTCCATTTATGCCATTGTAAAATACTACCTGAATAGCCAGCCTCTTTTGATAAGAAAAGCCCCATTATAGCGGTAACTGCAGCTAACAAACTCCCCAACAGCAGCAATGCTGTGGTAAAGTTTTGATAGAGTACCTCGTTCCTAAACGCTGAACGAAAACGGAAATATTCAAACAAGATCCCCATCAGTAGTATTACAATGGGGAAATGTAATAGTAATGGGTGCATACGGCCAACCGGCTGCAACCACTGTGGTATAACCAGGTGGTTACCGAAAATCAGTAAAAACACCAGTAACGTATTAAATACGAACAATAAAGTTCCCGCAAAAGCTTGGTGGCTTTGTTTGATCATTAGCAGCAGCCCAATAGTTTATACGCGGGTGAATTTATATGGATATACTTTGCCCGATGCCCATTGCGTAACGTACAGGTTATCATCCTTATCAACACAAACATCGTGTGGATGCACAAAGATCTTTTCTGCCTGGTTCATAGGTTGTAGCTCTCCGGCTTTGTAAACCGGTTCGGTACCGCCAATATTAGAAACTACTTTATTATGCTTATCCAGTATAGTTGTAAACCCTGTACCCGCATGGTTCATATCTATCGACCGTAGCACCGCGGCATACAAATGCTGATCTTTTATAACCGGACGGCAAACGCAGGCACCCGGCAGTTTTATTATTTCCTGTAGTTTACCATCCAAACTAAAACGTTTAAAGCAATTACGGGTGCGGTCAGTGATCAGCAATGACGGTTTCTTTTGTCGGCGGTCAATTACTATACCATGCGCATTGTCAAAATGGTCATCTCCATCACCGCGGCCACCAAAATAGTTTAGTAGTTTCCCCTTGCTGTCATAATGTGTGATGTATTGCGCGCCATAACCATCAGCAATAAAAATATCGCCGTTGGTATCAATAATGGTTTCGGTCGGAACAAATTCTTCGGCTTTTTTGTAAACACCGGTTTCTAATGGTACATCAATCGTCATCAATATCTTGCCATCCATAGTGGTTTTATAAACCTGGTGTTTAACAGTATCGGTAATAAATAAAAACTCTGTACCGTTTTCATTAACCAACGTTAAGCCGTGCCCGCCCGGGAAATCATGTCCCCAAAAATCAAGCAACTTACCTGCAGTATCGTATATCAGGATATTATTCTTGGTTTCATTGGTCAGCATTATCAGGCGGCCTTTGGAATCCTGGACCATTTCGTGGCAATCATTCACCGGGTGGTTTTGCGGGTCGAGTTTCCCCCAGGTATTGTCCATGCGATATTTCATCCCGTTATGGCCATATATGGGGCCGTCATTTTTTGCCAGCAGATCTTTTGCAATAAAAAAGCTTGCCGTAAAAACAGTGCTTTGTTTAATAAATTTCCTTCTTTCCATCATAATATGATCTTAGGTTATAATTCCGCGTACTACTTTACCAGCTACATCGGTAAGCCTGTACCTGCGGCCCTGGCTTTTAAAAGTAAGTTTTTCGTGATCGATGCCTAACTGGTTAAGCACCGTGGCATGAAAATCGTTAACATGTACCCCATCTTTAACAATATTGTAACCGAAATCATCGGTTTCGCCGTACACCATACCCGGTTTAATACCACCACCGGCCATCCAGATACTAAAGCAGCGCGGATGGTGGTCCCGGCCATAATTCTTTACGTCCAGTTTACCCTGGCTATAGTTGGTGCGCCCAAATTCGCCACCCCAAATTACCAACGTTTCATCCAGCAGGCCGCGTTGTTTCAGGTCGGTAACCAATGCAGCTGATGCCTGATCGACATCCTTGGCCTGCCCGGCCATTTCATTAGGTAAATTACCATGCTGATCCCAACCCTGGTGGTACAGCTGTACGAAGCGCACACCGTTTTCGGACAGTTTACGCGCCAGCAGGCAATTGGCCGCATAAGTGCCGGGCACCAGGCAATCGGGCCCGTACATTTTTATTGTCGCGTCTGATTCTTTGGAAAGATCCATAATATCGGGCACTTCGGTTTGCATACGGTAGGCCATTTCATATTGCTGAATTTTGGTACTTATCTCCGGATCTCCGAATTCTTCATAAGACATTTGATTTAGCTCAGACAAATTATCAAGTATTTTCCTGCGTTCATTTCTATTCATCCCAT
>JACMRC010000565.1 GCA_014376655.1 Mucilaginibacter sp.
CGCGAACAAAAAAATCATCCCAGTTTGGTATACTGTCTTCATAACGGTTTATAATTATATGGGCCGTTACCGGCTGATTGGTTTATTGGGGCAATATTAATAATAAGTTTTGTAAGTGCATATGCCGACAGGGGTATCGCTTTTACAATTTAAAGGTAACGTCTTGGTAACAACAAAACCTGCTGCCTTTAACCGGTTTATCACATTCGATACGCCAAAGATCTCATCGCGAGAAATGATTTTTATTTAAGTATCTGTATATCAATACATTAATAAAAAATTAATTTATAGACATCCCGGTTAGGTTGATTTGCCGCAATTGACCTTACCTGCTGACCCATTTATAAGCTCCATTCGTGGTGATTTACCGCAATTTACCACACTGTATCACACGTTATCACGCGTTTATTACACTAAATCACGCGTTTTCACACTTTTATCACACGCTATCACGCGTTTTCACACTGTTATTTCAGGTAGTATTTATTAATATTTACAGCTAAAAATTTATTTAAAGTACTGTATATCAATTAACAAAATGCAAAGTTGATTTTTTTAGCGGCTGGTTCATGGCGGCTTTTTGTAAAACTTCGGTACCCGGTCGGGTGCCTTTGTGCTATACACAAATATACCGAAAACAATGCAAAAAAACAATGCAGCGCCCGCAATTATCACAGTTTTTTATAGGCTGTATTTAATTGAAACGGCAATATTTACTTAACTTTTTAGGCTCTACACATTAAATTTATGCTATTTTAAGCTATGATTTACAACTATTCATCACCTGTTTTTAAGGCAGATAAAATCACTGCGAAATTTTTTAAAAGCGATACCACTGTATATGCCAATAAGCTTGAACAATGAACCCATGTACGTTATGTCAATAAATATGTACGAACGGGCAATTGCCGGCTTAGTTTAAATAGGTTATTTGTATTAACCAACGGGCTACCGTTTTCAATAACCAATTATATTATCATGAGGAAAATTATTACCCAATTAAAAGCCACTGTTGTGGTATTAACACTACTTCTTGTCTCTACCACGTCCGGTTATTCGCAAACGACAGTTTGGAATACCATGAAGAGCGAGAACAAGGTATTAAAGCTATCCATTTGGTTTACCGCGCAAGAGGTAGATAAGTTTTTATCAACGCCGCAAGGAATGAATGAAGCTGTTAACTGGTGCAAAAAATATGGCGCCACTAAAGTGCACCTTGAAGCTTTTGGTCGTGGCCTATACGCCAAACGCGAAACATTGATAGCTGCAAGAGACAGGTTTAGAAAAGAAGGTATTGAAGTTGCCAGCGGTGTAACCACCACCAAATTTGGGAAGGATGCAGTTAACGGCGGGGATGGCGCGGTTGAGTGGACCGGGTCGCAATGCTATACCAACAAAGGCACGCAGCAGGAGTTGCAACGCTTGATAGAATATACCGCGTCAATGTTTGATGAGATAATATTAGACGACTGGTACTTTACCCAATGCCAATGCGACGAATGTATTAAAGCGCGTGGCGATCTTTCCTGGCCGGCATACTATACATCTTTAATGACCAAAGTTAGCCGCGAGCGTGTGGTTGGCCCGGCGCACCGGGTTAATCCTAACGTAAAGGTTATCATCAAATACCCCCAATGGTATGATCAATTCCACATGCGTGGTTATGATGTTGTTGGCGAACCCCCAATTTTTGATGGTTTATGGATAGGTACCGAGGACCGCAACTTTGAATATGATAAAAACAACCTGGGTTATGAAATAGGCTATAATGCTTATTTTAATATGCGCTGGCAGGCAACATTGGGTGTTGCTAAAGGCGGCGGCTGGTTTGATACCGGCGGGACCCGCACCAAAGTAACTACTTATATGGAACAAGCCCGCCACACCGTATTAGGCGAAGGCAATACGATGATACTATGGAGTTATGGCGGCCATGTTGGCGCACCTAATAAAATGGATGCTTTATTAAAAGAGTACCCGGGATTAATAAAACTGGCAAAAATTGTACAGGGCAAACCAATTAAAGGGGTACACATGGTGAAACCGGGCAATAGCGAACCATTTGAAGAAACATGGTTATTAAGTTTCTTAGGCGAGTTAGGAATTCCATTTGTACCGGCCAGCGTGGTTGATGAGAAAGCTAAATCGGCAGTTTTCACTGTACATGCACTTAAAGACCCTGATTTTATTGACAAGTTTCAGCGCATAGTAAACAAAGGCACCCCGCTGGTACTTACAGACGGACTTGCAAAAAGAATGGCAGATCACCCGGCATTTTTGAACAATGCGAATGTAACTTTCCTGCCCATTAAAGGATCGCCTAAAACAGTTTTAAACTTAACACGCGAACAAATTAAAGTTTACCGCGACAAGCTGTTGGCACCGTTCGAGATAAAATTTGATGCGCCAAGCAAGGTCGAATTATATCTTTTTGGCGATAACACCTTTGTTGTAGAAAACATAAACGAAACCGCG
>JACMRC010000566.1 GCA_014376655.1 Mucilaginibacter sp.
ATTTTCGGCAATGATAGAGGCACGCAGCTGCGAACGCTTTAAGGTATTGTCTGAAAATATTAATGACAAACAGCTATCAGAATTTTATCACGAACTAATGATAAGTGAGGCCACTCACTATACCATGTTTATTAACCTTGCTAAAAAGCATGCTGTAACTATAGAAGTGGATAAGCGCTGGAAAGAATTCCTTGCCTATGAAGCACAGGTAGTTAAAAACTACGGTAAAGCCGAAACCATCCATGGTTAAAACAACCGGTGTTTAAACGTTTATCGACACAAAAACCACATTCAGCGATACATATTTAGATTGCCGCCCGGCTGTCGGCATCTTTAACGTGTAATTTAAACTTGTGAGATAGATTAGAGATTGAAAGAAAGTTTAATACAGTTACCGGGTTAAAGACTAATGACGGCAAAGCAAACTCGTTACAGAAGAAAATTATTTTGCTGTGGTGTATTTAGTTGAGGGGCTCGAGAAACCGCGCGCCCGATTTAGTCAACAACTTGGTAATATTGTTTAATTTGACAACAGATACAGATCAAAACTATACAAACACCTTTATGCCGATACATACAAATAATAATTAACGATATACAAGGATACCCTAATAAGGTAAATCAAAAAATGAGGTGTGAGTTTATTTTGATTTGAGCGTCGCGATTTATTGCGGCGCTTTTTTTGTTACCCCATTGGGTTTACAGCATCCTGTTTTTTGAAGAAGACAAATGCTTGGGTTATGTAGCTAAACGCTGCTACAAAAATGGTGGTTAATACTTTTGAGGGGGTAGGATACCAGCCCATGTAATCAACAAATAGTTTAAGTAATATATAGTTAAGGCCGATGCATAAAAACGTCACCAGGATAAATCTAAATAGCTGCACCCGCCGCTTCAAACCCAATTCCTGGAAAACCACATACCGGTTAAGATAGTAGCCAATAGGCAACGTAATACAAAACGCCAGCCACAACGACGCTATATGCGGACTGACGGTTACAGTCCCTATAACTACATTATGCTTCCTGAATATTAAGTGATAGTTTACCGCAAACAGGCTAATATCAAGCAGTGTGTTAACACCACCGCAGGCCACATATCTAAAAGTTTGTAAAGAAAAGATCCTTCTAAACAACGGATAAAAAAGGTCAATTATAAATAAGATGCTTTTTTTAAGAAACCGGTGGACGCTATGCATTTTTAACCCCTACAACGTTATGTAAATAATTGTCCATCATTTCTATATCAACCACGTCATTAATTAAACCTATGTGCATATCCGGGCGAATGATGAGCGCTTTATTTTTACCGTCACCAACTTCAAACGCTTTAAATATTTCCAGGTTTTTGGCTGATGGGGGTAGGTAAAAGAAATTAAGATTTGCAGGATAGTTCTGCGTTATCCACTTAGCCAAAGTAAACAGGTACAGCTCCTGCAGTTTGCCTAATACAATAAGCGTAAAGCCGGGTTTGCTGCACCATTGGTGCAGGTCGGTTTCTTCCTGTTTCTTTTCATCAAATACTTTTAGGTAGGGTAGGCGGTCGCCGGCTTTAACCTGGGTAGCATTGCTTAAATGCAGACTAATGGCACTGTGGCGGTAATTAATAAATATTTGCGATACCCGTTTAAAAAAGACCTCGCGTATGCCGTCCTTACCCCAAACAAACTTAAGTAGCTTAGGCAATACCCATTTCTTAAATAATAGCGTTAGCCAGTTGGTTGACATCACCACCTTAAACATTTTATCGGTAGTGTTTAACAAGTCTTTGGCTACCGGCATCCGCTCGGCCGCGTAGGTGTCTAAAACGTTTTCATTAAGTTGATTGTTTACCACGCCTGCCAGCTTCCAACTCAAATTATAAGCATCCTGCAGGCCAGTATTCATGCCCTGCCCGCCAACAGGCGAATGAATATGGGCCGCATCGCCAATTAAAAAAACGCGCTGCTTTCTAAAATTATCAGCCATGCGGTGGTGCAGCCTGTAGGTTGTAAACCATTTAAGCTGCACTACTTTTATTTCTGTTTGGGTAACCTCTTTTAAATGTGGTAGGATATCTTCAAGTTGCAGGTTTTCGGTAGCTTCAACACCTTTGGGCAGGTTACCTATAGCGCGGTAGCAATTGGCCTCTGGCATTGGGAAGAAACCTGCAAACCCTTTTTTAGATAGATATAAGCCAACTTCTGTTTCACTTAGTTCTTTATTGTGCAACTCAACATCGGCCAGGTAAAACTCGTGCGCGTAGGTGTCACCATTAAAAGGTATTTGTAACTGCTTGCGTACGGTGCTGTGTGCGCCATCGGCACCTACCAGCCAATCGGCAGTTAGGTTCACCATTTCTGTGCCCGATTGCAGCTGAACCTCTACCTTTTTATCGACTTGCTTTATAGCAGCAATGTTAGTATCCCAATAAACGGGACAGCAGTTAGTTGTTAGGAAATCAAGCAGCAAGCGTTCATTCTTACTTTGTTGATATAGATGGATGAATGGGAATTTTGTTAAACCCTCACCTATATTAGCCATGGATAGGTGCGCCAATACTTTGCCATCATAATTAAACGCTACACCACCAGCCTGTTTACCACCATCAATAACGCGATCTATCAAACCCATTTGTCGGTATATCTCCAGCGAACGGGCTTGTACGGCCAATGCTTTTGATTGATCTGTAGGGCCTTGTTTGCTATCAATAATAATGGGCAGCACACCATGCCTTAACAATTGCGCCGCCATCATTAACCCCGATGGGCCGGCACCAACTATTAAAACTTTGGTATGTTGCTCGGTTAATAACATTTAAGAGAAACGCGATATGATAAAAATGGTTGGTTTTTTATGCAGATCGGGTACCTGGGTTTGCCACTCGGCGATGGTTTTGGTTTGCACAAATTCATCGGCCGCAGTTAAGTTACTGGCAATACATAACCTGGTTTTTGGGTGCCCGGTCCGTAATATCTCTTCCAGCAACGGGTTATTGCGGAAAGGTGTTTCAATAAATATCTGCGTTTGATTCAGCCTGTCGGCTAAGCCTTCCAACTCTTTTATCCGTTTACTTCTTTCGACCTTATCAATAGGCAAATAGCCCTGGAAAGCAAAGCTCTGCCCGTTAAAGCCAGATGCCATCAGCGCCAACAAAATAGAATTTGGCCCAACCAGCGGGACAACCTTTATTCCGCGTTTATGTGCTTCGGCAACAATTTCTGAACCAGGGTCGGCAACGCCGGGGCAGCCAGCCTCGCTCATTAAACCCACATCCTTGCCTGATTGCAGGCCGATAAAGTAAGGCTTAATGCTTGCACCACGAGCGTGCTTGCCGTAATCATGAATAACCAATTCGCTTTGCGGGGTTTTAAGTCCGGCTTCTTTTAAGAAACGGCGTGCAGTTTTTTCGTTCTCTACAATATATTCCTTTACGTGGTTTATGGTATCAACCAGGTAAGGGGTAAACGTTTTGGCCGCGGCTTCTTCAGCAAGCGGTACTGGTATTAAAAATAGTGTTCCGTTGGGCATATTGCAAAATTCGTCATTTTTGTTTAATTTAAGGGGCATGTAACGGAGATAGATTTATGAAATCATTAGGCATTAATTGGTTTATAGAGGGTTCGATAGATTTTGAGTACAAAAAGTACCAGCTATTGGCATACCTGCAAGAGATAAATCGCCACTTTGATAATACCCGCCTATACCCAAACTTAAGCGACCTGGTATTTCATTACAATAACCTTATCTGCTTTAAACAAAATAAAACTACACTTCAAAACGCTTTCCCACAGCGGTTAACCAAGGCTGATATCGCAGCTGTAAAGCTTACTTATCAAAAAATTGTGGAAGATGACAGCACCATGCAAGAAATAGAGCAAATAATTGCTTATGCCCTGCATAAAATGGATCCTGCTATACAAACAGGTAAAGAGATCTATGATTTTGTAGAGAGTTGTTTAAATATAGACCCGGTTGGCATAATGCCGCTATTACCTTACGATGGTTATTTTTCGTTACGCAACGGTAAGGAAACAACCAACCATTTGTACGAATATCATTTCACTATTTTTGAGGATAAGGATGATAAGTACAGGGGCATAAACATCCAATTGATAGACACTTACCAGCAAAGCATCATTAACACGCCCGAAGCGATGAAGCTGCATCTTATTAAACAAAATAAACATCTACCCAACCCCGCAGTATACTATGTGCATAGCAATATAACTTTCCCGCTTGAGCAGACTTTACTGCCCGTAGCAAAGCGCTGTTTGGTTAAATACATCTCGGACGCGGCTTAAGGTTTTAGGTATAAAATGGTTTATAAATCAAGAATTAGCCCTGTTTTAATCATCCCGATAATTATAATAATTGGTGGCCTGTCGGTGGTTTACATCGTCGACCGGATATGGGCAGGACTTGCTATTAACTTATTAGTTGCAGGTTTTATAGCTCCTATGTTTTTAATGACCCATTATACCATTACCGGTAATAATTTGAATGTACGCTGCGGCTTTTTTTATAATACAGATATCGATATTTCGGCGATCAGATCAATTGTCGAAACTAATTCTGTGTTAAGCGCGCCGGCCTTATCGTTAGACAGGATAGAGATATTTTACAATAAATATGACAGCGTTGTTATCTCGCCACCTCATAAAATGGACTTCATAGCCCACTTAAAAAGCATAAATAATAACATAGAGGTAAAGTTAAAAGAGAAAAAAATATCGAAATAATGGGTATAGTATTGAATATTAAATATTTTACTACCTTGCATTAATTTTAAAACAATCAATAATGGCAACAGGAACAGTAAAATTTTTTAATGACTCTAAAGGCTTCGGTTTCATCAAATCTGAAAGCGGAGAAGAGATCTTTGTACACGTATCAGGCTTAATAGACAAAGTTCGCGAAAACGACGAAGTTGAGTACGAAGTACAAAATGGCAAAAAAGGCCTTAACGCGGTAAATGTAAAATTAGCTTAAAACTATATTTATTCATCGTACTAAAAAGTCTTCCACCAAAATGGAAGGCTTTTTTTATTAGCGATAATTAGGTGGCGAAAAACATATTTATTTAATTATCAATAATATAAGGTATCTTTACAAAAATTAATATAAAATATAATGCAAACAGGAACAGTAAAATTCTTTAATCAGACCAAAGGGTTTGGTTTTATTACCCCTAATGATGGTGGCAAAGAGATTTTTGTACACTCAACAGGATTGATCGACAACATCCGTGATAACGATACCGTTAGCTTTGATGTTGAAGATGGCAGAAAAGGTATCAATGCTATAAATGTAAAAGTAGCTTAACTATATATTTATCCGTCATTACAAAGCCTTCCCGCTACTTGCCGGAAGGCTTTTTTGGTTGATAAGGTTTAGGTATTTAGGTTTTTAATTAGTGTTTATCCCAATTTATTTTGCGCGAGAAATACATTAGTACCGCTATAATGATGAAGAGTGCGATGCTTCCAAACAGTAAGGATAGTTCTTCCAGCTGTATAATGATGAAGATAAACCCGTAGAATATGGAAAGTATCAACACGAATAATGCAGCTATCCCCTTGTTTTTTAAGAGCGATGCGGTAAAGACCGAGATGAGCAGGATAGTAGAAACTGAAGCTATTAAATACGCCCAATTATAACCCAACTGCTCTGAGAATGATAGGAGCAAGGTATAATACACCACCATTGCCGCGCCAATTAACGCGTAATTAAACAAATGAATCTTTTGTTTCTTAATTAGCTCCGTTAAAAAAAGTGAGATAAAGGTTAAGATTATAATTAATGACGAGTATTTGGCAGTGCGTAATATCTTACGGTACTGATCTATTGGTAAATGTAGCTTAACTCCGATGGTAGCCTGCTTAGATTTGTTGAAATTTGTTAATACGGTTTTATCATCGATCCACTGTTGTGGGAAAGGCCTGTTATAATACAGCATATGCCATTTTGCACCAAAGCCTTTAGCTGTTGTAGTGCGGCTATCGGGTAGGTAACGGCCATTAAAACCCGGGTTTTTCCAATCACTGTTTACCTCTACGTCGGTTATTTTACCTGTATGCAGAAAGTTCAGCTCATTGCTGCCTTTCAAATCCAAACGGTAACTAAAGGTAAACCCCTTGTCTTTTTGCAGCGGGAAATTCACTTCCAGGCCAGTATTGAAAGGTATGTTGCCGTCGGTGGCAGGTTCCGGGGTATAAGTTTGCGCATCAATAGTAACAGCAGGGTTGTTTTTTAAACCTTTTAAGTCTGATATACTGAACACCAGCTTTGCCTTATCATATAA
>JACMRC010000567.1 GCA_014376655.1 Mucilaginibacter sp.
AAGCTACCCAGGTTAATTTAAAGTATGATTATATTGTACTGGCCACATTTATTTGCGTAAAAATTACGGTGTTGTATTTAAGTAATCTCTATTATCGTATGTGGCGTTACATGGAAGTGTTAGAGGTTGCGGGATACTTTATTTTTACCAGCATAGCAACAATTATGTTAGTAATCATACTTTATTTTAAATATAGAACGGGTATCTACACACTTTACTTTTTCATGTTCGATTTCCTGCTGACTTTTACAGGCATAATTTTTTCAAGGCTATTTTATAGATCACTAAGTGAATTAATTAATAGAAACAGAAGTTCGGAGAAAAAGGTAATAATTTATGGTGCAGGCGATAGTGGGTACTTATTGATAAAAGAAATTTTGCAAAATCATCGGCACGAATTAAAACCAATCGGGTGGATCGATGATGACCAATCAAAATATAATCAACTTTTGTATGGATATAAAATATATGGCGGTAAAAAGCAGTTGCTGGCGATATGCAAAAAGTTTAAACCCGATATGGTTTTAATATCAACAAGGGCAATTGATAAAGAAGCAGAAGATGAACTGAGAGATCTGTTAGCTGTACATGATATTGGTATTGGTCGGTTTAGTTTAACAATATCTTATAATTAATAGCAATTACAAAGATTTTTGATATCGCGTTTTATCCGCTTTTAATTTAAAGGATTGTTTAAGCCTTTACAAAAAGCAAATTACTATATTTGTATGTCATATAGGCAGCGTACCAAAGTGAGTACCAGATAAATAGATTCGTTGGTAACTGATTGTAAATCAGTCGATAATATTACAGGGTTCGGGGGCAGTAACTCCTGCCACAGACTTTTTTGTTTTACATTTAGTTATATTGTGTCGACCTTTATACCGAGGCGATATGAACCAATAGCCATCTAAATGAGATCAATATTTGCCTGTACAGTTTTGCTGCTGTTTGCCCCAAGCGTAATGTTTGGTAAACCAACACCGGTAAAAGTTGAAAACCTTAAATGCGAATATCTGTCAAACCCTATAGCTATCGACGGCCAACACCCAACGCTGAGCTGGCAATTAATTCCTGCGGATAATGGCAAAAGCCAAAAGGCATACCGGATATTAGTAGCCAGTACTCCAAATTTACTCGCACAAAACAAAGGTGATTATTGGAACAGCGGTATCGTTCACTCATCAAACGCTATACAGGTTCCCTATCAAGGGAAACCATTAATGTCCAGGCAAAAGCTTTATTGGAAAGTAATGGTCTGGGATGAAAAAAATCAAAAATCCACTTGGAGCAAAATGGCTTCGTGGGGTATGGGCTTATTACACCCGGCCGATTGGAAAGCCAAATGGATAGGCTCAATGGAAGACTCAAACCCAGAGGCGGCCATAACCTATCCGGCACCATACTTTCGCAAAGAATTTGCTATGGCTAAAAAGATAAAAAAAGCAACGGTGTATGTAAGCGGACTTGGGTTTTACGAACTGTACTTAAACGGCAAAAAAATTGGTGACCAGGTACTGGCCCCTGCTGTTACAAATTACGATGCTCGCCCGCTTAAAAAACTGCTTTATCATTATGATGACCAGTCGAAACAGCGTGTACTGTATAATACTTTTGATGTCACTAACAATATCAGCCCACAAAACAATACTATCGGCATACTACTCGGCAACGGTTGGTACAACCAGCGAGACCGGACAATCGAGGGCACGCTATGGTATGATCTGCCGAAAGTGATCTTCCAATTTGAAATAACTTATACCGACGGAAGCAAAAGCGTAATAGCATCCGACAATACCTGGAAAACTACAACTGGTCCGCTATTAAAAGACGGCATTTTTACCGGCGAGAACTACGACGCACGGTTAGCTTTAAATGGATGGGATAAAACAGGCTATAACGATAGCAAATGGAAAACGGCACTTTTTGTTAAGTCGCCTACCGGTGCTTTGCAGCCGCAACTGGCACCTTTTGATAAAGTTACCCAGACGCTAACGCCAACTTTTGACGGTAAAACGAAAGATTCTGTTTATACCTATCATTTAGACGAAACCGTAGCAGGCTGGGCGGCCATTACCGTTAAAGGCAACGCAGGCAGCCATGTTAAGATTAGATACATAAGCGAAGAGGGCGGCGATTACGGACAATTTGATACCTACACCCTAAAAGGCGGCGAAGCAGAAACCTGGGAGCCTAAATTTACCTGGCACGCGTTCAGGAAGATAGAGGTAACTTCGCAGGGCGTGGTGCTTGATGCAGGGAGCATTAGGGTAAAAGATGTACATACTGATGTGGCAAGTAACGGGACTTTTGAATGTTCAAACCCCCTCTTTAATAAAATAAACACGGCCTATTTAAAAACCCAGCTGGCCAACCTGCACGGAAGCCTGAGCAGCGATTGCCCACACCGTGAAAGGTTAGGTTACACAGGCGACGGGCAGGTGGCTATGGAAAGCGCTTTGCTATCATTCAATATGCCCCAGTTTTACCGCAAATGGTTTAATGATATGGACGATGCCCGGAACCATAAAACCGGCTTTGTTACACATACCGCGCCATTTGCCGGCGGTGGCGGCGGCCCGGCCTGGGGATCGGCGTATGTAATTATGCCGTGGTTGTATTTTAATTATTATGGCGATACCACCCTGTTAAGGCAACATTACTCAGGCATGAAACAATGGGTAGAGTATTTGCAAACCCGCACGGATAAAAATGGTCTGATATCGCATGAAGAACCTAACGGCTGGTGCCTGGGCGATTGGTGTACGCCAACCAAAGTGCAGATCCCAGAGCCTTTTGTAAACACTGCCTATTATTATCATGTAACCGATTTGATGGCTAAAGTTGCAGGAGTGCTTGGTAAAAAGGATGATCGTACAAAATTTATAAACCTCGCGCAGCAAATAAAAGCAAACTTTAATACCGCCTACTTTAACACAACCACCAACACCTACTGGCAAAGCAGGCAAGGTGCCGAAGTATTTGCATTAGCTTTTGGTTTGGTTAGCGGCGAGGATTATAACCGCGTTTTCAACTCGTTATTGAGCCATTTGGAGAAGATAAATTACCATTTTGACACCGGCATACTGGCAACCCCCTTGCTGCTAAAAGTGTTGGCGCAAAATGATAGGGATGATATCGCCTACAAAATAATGGACCAGAAAACAGCTCCGGGATTTAGTTATCTATTAGACGGCAAAAACAGCACCCTGTGGGAGAGCTGGAACGGCAGTGGCTCACACGCACACCCCATGCTTGGCAGTGTGGTAGAATGGCTGTATTCGTCTGTAGGGGGCATTAAGGTTGAGGCGGGTAGTCCCGGCCTGAAGCATTTTATCATCGCACCAAAACCAGTTGCCGATTTAACTTTTTGTAAATCATCCCACAATAGTTTGTACGGAAAGATCCGCTCCGAATGGAAAACCAACGCAAAAGGCAATTTGGAAGTACTGATAGAGATCCCGCAAAACACTTCGGCGACATTTGTATTGCCACATAATAAAACGTCGATAAAAAACAGTGCCGGGCAAAGTCTAAAGGTTAAAACCGCCAATGGGAAAAGCGAGGTTGAGTTTGGGAGTGGGGTTTATCGGTTTGAGGTGATGTAGTGTCGATTTATTTAAACGTTACTGCTCTACTGCCTTTAAGCCCATCACCCTTAACTATCAAGGTTAAGCGGTTAAGACTTGATTTCCATGAGCTGGCTAAACGCGCGTCGTCTATTGGGCGCACATCCACCTTAAAGTCAAATGAATCCGCATCATAAGTTACTAATACGATTTGCCCTGAGGCGGCGGTCAGCTTTAAATGGCCCTTGCTTTCTTCAGTAATTACCTGACACCAAAAAAGCCCCGATGTATATCGGGGCTCTCTTGTAAGCTTTGTACAACGATGACTTATTTAAATGTCACGCTTGTTTTACCCATGGTATACCCATCGGCATACAATAATACGGTATAAGTGCCTTTTTGGAATGGTTGCGCATACATCCAGTCGACAGTGTAATTAACGCCATCATCTTTATAATCAATAGACGTTTTGTAGGTGTATTGCAGGTCCTGGCTATCGGCATTAAATGTACCGCTGTCGTTAGTAGTTATCAGGTTACCGATAGGATCTATAATGCGGATAAAAATATCATGCGACCCTTTGGCTGCTACGGCGTTACTGGCAACTGTAAAGTTTATCTTTAGCTTATTAACGTTTTTGGCTTTGGTTTCGTCGCTTTCTTTACCATTCTTTTTAACCTTATAACCAACCACACTGGCCGCGCCAACTTTTATAGCCGATGCTACTTGTACTTTAGTATTTAGGTCCTGATTTTGTTTTTCAAGATCAGTTGCTTTTGCGCTAACTGTAGTCAAGTTGGTTTTTAAAGTATCTCTTTCAGTAGCTAATGATACATTTTCTTTCCGCAGCTCTTCAATATCGACCGTATACTTGGTGACAAAATATCGCAACTGCTTAACATCTTCCTGCGCTTTGCTTAATTCTTCGGCGGTTAATTTGCCTTTGGCAAGTTCGCCCCTTAATACTTTTATTTTTGTTCTAAGCGAGTCATTTTTAGCTTGAAGCTCAGCCGACATTTTTACTTTACCCGAGTTTACCTGCTCTATTTGTGCTTCCAGGCTATCCAGTTCGACTTGTAATTTGGTTTTCTCATCGCTCTGCACGGCAATTCTTGTGTCAGAATTATTTTTCTTCATGTATAAATACACGTCAGTGCCTAATAATGCTACAATTACTACTACTAAAAAGTAAATAACGTTCGAATTTTTTTTAGGCTCTTGTGTTGTTTGGTTCTCCATAAAAATTATCTGATTTAATACTTAAATAATAATTAAATGCGGCAGGACATTTGATTAATAAAATGGACCAATTTTATCCGCATTTATTACCGTTAACTATAACTATACGTAATAATGCGAAATTTATGATAATGTTTTTGATAAATGGCTATAAATAATTGATTGACGTTTTATAAAAGTATGTACAAATTGATTAAAACGCAATTATTATTTGCCATAATAAACTGCCCTATTAAGGAGTTTATATCTTTGCAGTTCTTAAAACACGCCCTGAATGCAGTATTTACGCTATCTTATTTTATTGGTTACATTAGCCGTTTTAACAAATGTCAACGCCCAGAACCCAACTCAAGCCGACTCGATAGCATTACAAAAACTAAAAGAACACCCGAAGCGCGAGTTTAGGGGCGTATGGGTGGCAACGGTTGGTAATATAGACTGGCCCTCGCCGCGATCAACTGTCGATCAGCAAAAACAAAAGCTGGTGAGTATATTAGATCAGCACCAGCGCACGGGTTTAAATGCCGTAATGTTCCAGGTGCGCCCGGCAGCCGATGCGTTTTACGCTAAAGGTATCGAGCCATGGTCTAAATGGTTAATGGGCAAACAGGGGCAGGTGCCTAATCCATTTTATGATCCATTAGAGTTTGCCTGTGTCGAAGCACATAAACGCGGCATAGAGTTACATGCCTGGTTTAATCCTTATCGGGCCACTACTGATAATAAATATTCGGCTTTAAGCCCTAATCATATCACCAACAAACACCCCGAATGGTTTTTTACCTATGGTGGATTAAAAACGTTTAACCCGGGCTTGCCTGAAGTACGCGAATACATTGTGCAGATTGTTTTGAACGTGGTTGATAATTATGATATTGACGGTGTACATTTCGATGATTATTTTTACCCGTATGCTATTGCCGGTCAAAAAATAAACGATGCGGCTGCTTACCAGCAATATGGAAGTGGGTTTACTGATATCCGTGAATGGCGCCGTGATAACGTGAATAAGCTGATAAAAATGCTAACCGATAGCATCCACAAACATAACCCAAGAATGAAATTTGGCGTTAGCCCGTTTGGAATCTGGGCCAATAAATCGCAAAATGTCGATGGGTCTGATACTCATGGCGGTGATACGTACTATGAATTGTATGCTGACTCGCGCAAGTGGATAAAAGAGGGTTGGGTAGATTATATTAATCCACAACTGTACAGGCCTATTGGCGATAGGTTGATGGCGTATGATAAATTGGTATCATGGTGGAGCGATAATACGTATAACCGGCATTTGTATATCGGCCATGCCGCCTATCGTCTAAATGAACATCAGCTACCCGCGTTTGATAGACCAAGCGAAATGTCTGACGAAGTAAGATTATTGCGTAACAATCCAAGAGTGCAGGGTAGTGTTTATTTTAGTTCGCAATCTTTGACAAACAATAAGTTGGGTTTTACAGATTCGTTAAGACTAAATTTATACAAACACCATGCCTTGCCGCCGGTAATGTTGTGGTTAGACTCGATAGCGCCTAACACACCGCGCAATTTGGTGGTTACTAAAGTGCCTAACTCAAACCAGGTGCAATTAAAGTGGGAGGCACCATTGCCTGCCGGTGATAAAGAACCCGTTTACGGCTATGTTGTTTACCGTTTTGAGGGCGAGGAAAAGATAAATATATCTAAACCGGACAATATCCTGCATATACAGTATGACGCCACTCCGTTTTTTATTGATACAACTGCCCAACGCGGTAAAACCTATTTATACCTTGTAACTGCCATAGACAGGATAAAAAATGAAAGCGACCGCACGCCAACCATGGCGGTTACCGTTCAATAACATCATATTTATTATATTGCCTGCTGATATTATAAAATGAGAGCGGTAATACAACGTGTTTCAGAAGCAAGCTGTAAGGTTGACGGGCAGGTAACCGGCGAAATAGGAACAGGTTTCCTGGTGCTGTTAGGTATTGAAGATGCAGATACCGGGGACGACTTGCAATGGCTTGCGCAGAAAATAAACGGCATGCGCGTTTTTGGTGATGAAAACGGCCTGATGAATAAAGCGCTGGCTGATGTGGATGGAAATATCCTGCTGATCTCGCAATTCACCCTGTTTGCTCAAACTAAAAAAGGAAACAGACCATCATTTATTAAAGCTGGCCGCCCGGATAAGGCAATTCAATTGTACGAGCAAATGATCATTACAATGGATCAACTAACAGGGAAAAAGACAGCGACAGGTATATTTGGTGCCGATATGAAGATAAGTTTACTAAATGATGGGCCGGTAACCATCATCATGGATACGAAGGATAAAGAAAACCACTAATTAGTAGCAGGGGCAGTTTATAGTTGCAGTCAGAACCTGCTACTGCCACAGCTACTGCAACTTTACAATCATGACACTCGAAGAAGCACAGCAATTAGTAGATAACTGGATAAAAACAACCGGCATCCGGTATTTTAACGAGTTGACCAATACCGCTATATTAATGGAAGAGGTTGGCGAAGTGGCCCGTATAATGGCCCGGCAATACGGCGAGCAATCCTTTAAAAAATCTGATACCGAAGTTAACCTTGCCGATGAAATGGCCGATGTTTTATTTGTGCTGATATGCCTGGCCAACCAAACAGGTATTGACCTTACAGATGCGCTGCAAAAAAACATGGAGAAGAAAAGCATCCGCGATGCTGACAGGCATAAGAATAACGAAAAGTTAAAGTAGCAGTTTAGAGTGGCAGTAAAACTACTACTGCTCGTGCTACTGCAACTATCCTTACAACTTAACCAACTTATCCCCATCCAAAACGGGGATAGCGGTAGTCAGATCAACCCTCAGGCAAAACTCAATATCAGCCTCGATGCCTAATGCTTTAAGGCGTTCGCTGTGCGATGTTTTTTTGAGGTACGCATCAAGGTCGTCTTTGGCTATTTGGTAAAGGTCGTTGGCGGCAATGGCGGGATCATCGACAACGAAGCCGGTGCCTTTTAATTGCTCAACAACTGCGCCGGCAAAAAGGGTATCCTCCAGGTTAAAGTTGTTTTTCCAACCCGAGCATACCAACAGGGTATTTTGGTTCTGTTGTTTCAACCAGTTGCAAATAGCCGTTAGGTTTATAAAAGCGCCTATAACTATCTTTTTGGCGCTGCGCGATAAATGTAAAGCATGTGTACCATTGGTCGTAGTTAGCACAATGGTTTTACCTGCAACCTTTTCTTTAGTGTACGAGAATGGCGAATTACCAAAATCAAACCCATCAACCACTTCGCCGTTGCGTTCGGCGGCTAACAGGTAGTCAAGGCCTTTTTCGCGGTAAGCGCTGCATTCTTCCACCTGTGATACGGGGATAATAGCCTCGGCACCGTTTTCAATGCCATAACAAATGGATGTAGTGGCCCTAAAAATATCTATCACAACTACAACGTAATCTTCAACATTGTAAAGCGGGATTAGCGCGGGCGTAAGGCAAACTTCTAATTTTGGATTCAAGGCGTTCTATTTATAAAATGGTGGCTTAACTATCTTAGCCTTAATACTGTTATCGCGGATCTTGACAAATATCTCGGTGCCTTCTTTGGCGAACCCGGTTTTAACGTAGCCCATGCCTATGGCTTTTTGTAACGATGGCGATTGCGTGCCGGAAGTCACTTTACCTATGTTATTACCATCGGCATCAACTATCTCGTAATCGTGGCGTGGTATGCCGCGGTCTATCATTTCAAAGCCAACCAACTTTTGGGTTACGCCTGCCGCTTTTTGATCAGCCAATGCAGCCGAGTTGGTGAACTCCTTGCTAAACTTGGTTACCCAACCCAAACCCGCTTCTAACGGCGAGGTGGTATCATCAATATCATTACCGTAAAGGCAGAACCCCATTTCTAAACGGAGGGTGTCGCGTGCGCCTAAGCCGATGGGTTTAATGCCAAACGGTTCGCCGGCTTTAAATACAGCGTTCCAGATAGCTTCGGCATGGTCATTATCAACATATAGCTCGAAGCCGCCTGCGCCGGTGTAACCAGTGGCAGACACCACCACGTTATCAATACCCGCGAAGGTGCCTTTTTTAAAGGTATAGTACTCCATTGATGCCAAGTCGATATCAGTAAGGCTTTGTAGCGCCTCGGCTGCTTTAGGGCCTTGTACAGCTAATAACGAGGTGCGGTCTGATATATCCTTCATCGGCACACCTTCGGTGTTAAACTGGCTTATCCAGTTCCAGTCTTTCTCTATGTTTGAGGCGTTTACAACCAGCATATAGGTTTGCTCGTCAATACGGTAAACCAGCAGGTCATCAACGATGCCCCCGGTTGTGTTTGGCAGGCATGAGTATTGCACCTTGCCGTCATATAGTTTTGAAGCGTCGTTACTGGTTACGCGTTGTATCAGGTCCAGCGCCTTATCGCCTTTCAGGATGAACTCGCCCATGTGGCTAACATCGAACACGCCAACGGCTTTGCGTACGGTTTCGTGTTCGGCGTTAATGCCAGCATATTGTACGGGCATGTTATAACCGGCAAAGGGCACCATCTTGGCACCTGCTTTTACGTGGACTTCGCTTAAGGCTGTGTTCTTCATACAGAATTATATTTGGCACAAAAGTAATAAAAATGCAATCAGGTTGCGTGGTATTACGAAAGGATTTTGATTGACGCTAAATTCCCCATTTATCACACAAAAGCACAGCTTTATACACCGTTATCACGCAAAATCACAGATATATCACACTAATTCACGCAAAATCACGCGATATTACACCCCTTTTTACGTGCATTTTTCCTTCGTTAACTACACGGGTAATTAGTTAAAAAAATTAACTATAAATGTGGTGACAAAATAGCGTCACCATTTTATTGTAAAGCGTTGTCGTAATTTGTAAACGTTGGTCGGTTGCAACTAACTACTTTAAATCTATATTTATAAACCGGTTAACCGGGTCGCATGAAATTGATTAAATACTCTCTGATATTTCTGTTATTTTTCTCCATGATCGTTTCCGCATCAGCGCAGGGAGGTTACAAGCTGTCGGGAAAAATCACAGATGAAAAAGGCGAACCCATAAAAAGCGCCACGGTATTTATAAGCGGATCGACAAAAATAACCATGACCAATGATTCGGGCTTTTTTATCTTCAATGATATAGAACCCGGCGCATTTCAACTATCGGTGCAAATGCTTGGGTATTCGCCGTATAACCAAAGCGGGATGATGAAGACCAGCAACGTAAGTGTCGACATATCCCTACATATCAGGCCCATACAGATAAATGAAGTAACCATAGGCGGCGGTGAAAGTAACTGGATGGCTTACTATACTATATTTAAAGGGCAGTTCTTAGGGACATCAACCAACGCGCAGGAGTGCGAGATCTTAAACCCGCGCGTGCTCCATTTTTACTTTAACAAGAAGAAGGGGGTTTTAACTGCCGATGCGGACAAGTTCCTGTTCATAGAAAACAAACTCCTGGGCTATCGTATAAAATACTTGTTAAAGGATTTTGAATACGACGCTAAAAACAACGCGGCTATTTATGATGGCGATACCAACTTTGAAGAGTTGCCCGGGAATGACCGCATGAAAAAAAGATGGCTCAAAAATAGGGAGTCCGCTTATAAAGGATCTTTCCTGCATTTTTTGCGATGTGTGTTTACTCAAACTGCTTTGCAGGAAGGGTTTATAGTGAATACCTTATATAAATTTAGCTATAAGGACAGGGATACTCACGATGGTCCGACAGTTTCTATTGACTCTCGCCCTATCCGGTTTGATAGCTTAATGACCAGGATAGACAGTTCATTGATATCGTTAAAGTTTAGCCCGATATATGTAAGCTACAATCCTAAAAAAGCAGCCGAGATAATCAATAAAGGCAGCTATTCTAAAAAGAAAGACGTGGATTTGGATGATGCCAATGCCTCGGTAGTAAAGCTGCCGCTTAAAGATGTGGTGATTGACCGTAAAGGGAGTTATCTAAACTATCGCGCTTTTGTGCTAAAAGGTGAGTTTGGGGCTAAAAGGATCGGGGATCAATTGCCGTTTGAGTATTAGGGAGGTAAGTAGTTTATCCCTCGTTTACTGGCGTGTTACAGAGAACGCG
>JACMRC010000066.1 GCA_014376655.1 Mucilaginibacter sp.
CCTACTTATTTATTATTTTAATGTGCTTTAGGAAAAGTATAGAAACAAGTAAGGCCCCTGATGGGCAGGGGCCTTTACTAAACCAATTATAAACCTAAATTATGAGAAGACTATTTTAATATGCTGTAGAGATGTTATCTCGTTTGCATGGTGTAAAGGTAACACTAACTTTTTTATTGTGCAAATTTATTTTTGTAATTTTTTTGTAAAATTGATACGTGTGCCTATAATATTGATAATTTATTTATGCAAACGTTATCATAGTGGTAATTTTAATTGAAAATAGGAATTTTGCTTTAATTATTGAGTGTTTTTGCATAAAAATATTTTTTTAGGGCAATTTTAGATGTATTTTTTTACTGTTTATATGCAAAACTATTAAGTTTTGATAGCTTATATTAAATATTAATGATTTTAAGATCATTTTTATGAGTTTTAACAATAAATATTAAGAAATTACATCGAAAATATTTTTGTAACATATTTTTGACAATATTTTTATATCGTCAATTATGTTTGAAGTTATTAATTAAATAACGACGTGCAAAAATATTACCTTTTATAAACATCAATGTTAAATTGCTTTTACATTTTTGTGATCATTTACAACATATGCCGGCAACTACTACAAAAACAACTCCACATTTAAGTACAACTACCTTATGGGTAATGACTATTACCACTGCGCTGGTTGTTGGTAATTTATATTATAACCAACCTTTACTGGTTGATATTAGCCACGCCTTTAATATAACAAGCGCAAAAGCGGGACAGGTATCGGTATTTACGCAAATTGGTTATGCGCTGGGTATGTTCTTCATAATTCCTTTAGCTGATATGTTTAAACGTAAAAAGCTAATGCTTATAGATTTTGCTTTTATAGTAACATCATTAATACTGGCAGCTATCGCGCCCAACATACATATACTATTAATAGCAAGTTTGCTTATAGGGGCATCGTCTATGATACCACAGTTATTGATACCCATGGCGGCGCATTTGGCCAACCCGGCCGAGCGGGGTAAGAAAATAGCGTTCGTAATGAGTGGTTTATTAATAGGCATATTACTATCACGAACTTTTAGCGGTATAGTTGCCGCACATTTTGGCTGGCGCGCCATGTTTTATATCGCTGCAGGTTTAATGGTTATAATGTGGCTATTGGTATATCTTTTATTACCCGAAGTTGAGCCTGATTACAAAGGCAACTATAAAAACCTGATGCTATCTATGGTGCATTTAATTAGGGATGAGCCAAGATTGCGCTTAGCCGCCATGCGCGGTGCTTTGTGCTTTGCCTGTTTCAGTGCATTTTGGAGTACATTAACTTTCCTGTTAAAGCAAAACTTTAATTTGGGGAGTGACGTAGCAGGTCTGTTTGGTTTGGTTGGCGCCTTTGGTGCTTTGGCGGTAGGTGCAATGGGTAGGCTAAGCGACAAAATGGATCCTTATCACATATCAACCTTTACTTTGGCTTTAGTTATTATATCATTTATAGTATTTGCATTCTCGGGCCATAGCTTGGTTGGATTAGTAATAGGTGTGATATTAATGGATATGGGTGTACAGGCAACTCATATATCAAACCAAGCCATAATCTTTGCTGCTAACCCTGATGCACGCAACCGGGTTAATACTATATATATGGTTACTTATTTTATTGGTGGTGCGTTAGGCACATTTGCGGCTACCCAACTTTGGTACCGCTATCAATGGAACGGTGTATGTATATTGGGTGTAGTGGTAGCAACCATCTCATTAACAATGCACCTGGTTAACCGCAAAAAAATACAGAAGAAAGCTACAGTTGTACACTCCTGAGTACTGCTTCTAAATTTAGTGTTCTGTTTTTCTGGACACTTTTTAAATTATTCGCATTTATATTACTATAAATCAAAAGGCTTATTTACAGCATTTTACACATTATTGTAAAATAAATCAGACTTATCTATGACTTTTTTAACTGTGATTGCAAATCTTGGCACTTGTTTGGAATAGTAGTTATTAACCATCAGATATTAAGTTATGATTGTTGAAAGCAAAAAACCGGAAGACCAAAAAGAAAAGGAATGGGAAAACCCCGTGGAGCCCACAAAGTCGACCGACGAACGCGATAAAGAGCAGCTGTTAAGACAGTATAAAGAAGCAAAGCGCCGCCACGACAATTTAAACGAAACTGACGATAACAAAAACGAAACAAAAAACTAAAGACATACATTATGAAAACTATCAATCAAAAACCGGCAGTAAGTAAATTAGTAGCCCAGTTTGACAATCAACTTAGAGAGATCATAATGAATGATCTGAGAATGCTAAAAGGAGCAAGCCATAATTTTTTAAAAGCAGTTAAAAATGAACAATTATCAGTAGCATAATTAATAAAATCTTCAACCTTAAAACACATCTACTTATGAAAACTTTACAACAAAAACCTGCAACCAGCAAATTACTTATCCGTTACGACAATGAGTTAAAAAATCTGTTATTGGCAGACCTTAAAGCTTTCAGAGAAAGAGGTCAGTTCATCAGCAACAACCAGTCAGCCGCAAAACAAGCTGCCTGATCAATATATACATCTACCTATAAAAATCTACTACCTGTGAAAACGATAGAGCCCCGCAATTTGCGCGGCTCTATTTTTTTGTGGTGATTTTTACTTATGGTTATAAGCTCTTCTCCATTCGCGTTTTCAAGTACTTACGTATTGGCTCATCAATAAACTTTAATATCAGCCAGGCGAACATGATGAGCAGAACAGTGCATACAGGGATGATTATTGCCTTTTGATCCATGGTTGGTTTATATTTTTCCAGGTAACTAAAAAATATCCATATAAAAGGATAATGTACCATGTAAAGCGGGTATGATAACTCGCCAGAGAATTTGCAGATCTTTCCAAAAGCCGGCCTTAGTGTAGCCCCGGCACCTAATGCCACCAATAATGGCAAGTATAATATAACGATGATGGGTTCGCTAACAAAATTCCATTTATTTGAAAAAGGGAATAAAAATACCGCTAATGTCAAAACGCTTACAGCTACGAAACCAAGCCGCGATTTTATGATCCAGCCCAAACGATAAACCATCATCCCCGCCAGGAAAGAATAAAAAACACGTATAGCCCCTGCGCTAATGTTATCGCCACCCCAGCCATTGCTAATATTGCCCGACTTGCTGGTTTCGTAAGTAATTAAAACAGCGCCAATTACTAATAATACCCACAGTATTTTATTTCGCAGCTTAACAAGCACCAATGCGTATATAATATTTGCGATGTACTCCCAAAACAACGACCATGAAGGCGCATTTAAATGAAACAAGTTAAAATAACGTTCGCGGATTATGGGGTATGGTATCATAAAGCACGACGTGATAAACATCAAAAAAGCATTAATATCACCATACTTTGCATAAAGGTTACTAAAAGGATCAAACAACCAACTTAGCAAACCTATTACAGACCCAATGATTACTAATGGATGTAGACGGATAAGGCGCAGTTTTAAAAAAGTTGTGAAGCCTAACTCCTTTAACCTGCTATTGTCATACGCATAAGCAATTACAAAGCCCGATAAACAGAAAAAGAAATCGACAGCCAGGAAAGCGTGCCCGATAAAATTCTTTTCGTAATTGGGTTGTGCAATTTCCATGAAATGGAATATCACTACCGATACGGCTGCTACGCCGCGCAGGCCATCTAAAATTTGAAAATGTTGTTTGGTTTTTAAAAGATCCGGAGAGGTATTAGCACTCATGCTTAGTATATTATTTTTTGTTGTATTTAACTATCAGCGCAGCCGTTTTAGCTGATGCACCGGGCAAACCCATTTTCTCGTCTAACTTATCATAGTTAGCCAGCATAGTTTGGCGATAGTCGTTATTATTAAGGATAAGATCTAACTCGGCTCCAATAGTAGCAGGTGTGCAATCAGCTTGGATCAACTCTTTTACAATTCCGTTGTTAACTATTAAGTTAACTAACGATATATAATTGATCCTTATAACCATACGGCCTATGCCTATGGATATTGGGTTGCCTTTATAAACCACTATCTGTGGCACATTAAACAACGCGGTTTCTAACGTTGCCGTGCCCGATGCTACTACAGCGGCATAGGCGTTATTTAAAATATCATAAGTAGCATCAAACAGCACCGGGATAGATCTGCCATTTAAATAGGGCTGATAATAATCCACATTAAAAGATGGTGCGCCAGCAATTACAAACTGGTAGTCGGGGAATTGATCAGCAACGTCCAGCATATCAGGCAGCAGGTAGTTAATTTCTTGCTTGCGGCTGCCGGGTAACAGGGCAATTATTTTTTTACCGTTAAGGTTATTTTTTGCGATAAAATCCGGGTCAGGTTTGAATGCGGCGACAGCATCCAATAATGGATTGCCTACATAATCGACTTCCATGCCCCATTCTTTATAAAAATCAACTTCGAAAGGCAGGATGCAAAATAGGTGGTCGACGATCCTTTTGATTCTTAACACTCTTCTTTGATTCCAGGCCCAAACTTTGGGCGAGATATAGTAGTTAACCGGTAGCTTCCTTTTTTTGGCAAAGGCCGCAATCTTTAAGTTAAAGCCGGGGAAGTCTATCAATATTAAGACATCGGGCTGATATTGCGCGATATCGGATTTACAAGCAGCAAGGTTTTTTAAGATAGTGCGTAGGTTTATCGCTACCTCGAAAAACCCCATAAAGGCCATTTCTGCATAATGCTTAACCAACGTGCCGCCTTCGGCCTGCATCAAGTCGCCGCCATAGTAACGAAACTCTGCTTGCGGATCAAGCTTCTTTAGTTCCTTCATTAAATTGGCCCCGTGCAAATCGCCCGAAGCCTCGCCGGCTACCAGGTAATACTTCATTGTACAGGATTATTTATTAGCAGCATACCGCCAAAAATACAAGAATTATACATTAAACGTCCAGCTGTTTAATAGCGGGATGGCGTGGTGCGCCGTCATATCAAACTGGATAGGCACAACCGATACATAATTATTTTCCAATGCCCATGAATCGGTATCCTCGCCTTTATCATTCACCTGGAAAACGCCGCTTATCCAATAGTATGGGCGCTTGTAAGGGTCGATACGCTCATCAAAATCCTCGGCCCATTTAGCATTGGCCTGGCGGCAGATCTTGATGCCTTTTATATGCGCGGTGTTTGGGAAGTTTACATTTAGCAACGTAGCTGTCGGCATTCCGTTAGCCAAAACTTGCAACGCAATCTCTTTGATATATTTTTCGACATGGCTAAAATTGGCTTGCCAGGTATAATCATCTAACGAAAATCCTATTGAAGGAATACCCTCGATAGCACCCTCAACCGCAGCCGACATAGTGCCAGAGTACAATACATTAATACCATTATTTAACCCGTGATTGATGCCTGACACACAAAGATCGGGCTTTTTGCCTTTAAAGATCTTGGTAACGGCCAGCTTCACACAATCAGCCGGCGTGCCAGAGCAGCTGTACATTTCTACCCCCTCGTAAATTTCAACTTTATCTAATCGCAGCGGCTTGCCTATGGTAATAGCATGGCCCATGCCAGATTGCGGACTATCAGGCGCTACAACTACCACGCGGCCAATTTCTTTCATTACATGGATAAGCACTTTTATGCCCGGCGCGGTAATGCCGTCGTCGTTTACTACAAGTATGTTGGGTTTGGAATTTGTCATCCCGCAAAATTACGACATAGCGGCAAGAGTTAAGAATCAAGAGGCGAGATAAATCTTTGCCTTAGCAGAATTCTGAAGAAATTTTACTTTTTATTTATTGGAATAATTTAATCGTCAACATACAAACCGTCCCCACAGCTGTGGGGGCGGGTTGTATGTTGACTTTAAAAAAGTACTGTTTAAACAGTTTTAACTTTATAAAATTTATAGCCGAACATAAAGATAACAGCGTAGCAAATAATAGGTAAGTAGTAAGCTGTAGCAACATTATGGTTAGCAATTTGGCCCATAATGAAAGGGAAAACCGCGCCGCCAACAACACCCATTGCAATGAATGATGATGCTTGTTGTGTATGGCTGCCCAGGTTTTTAAGGCCCAAACTAAAGATGGTAGGGAACATTATACTAAAGAAGAAATTGATCATCAATAACGCGATGTATGATGGCCAGCCTAAGTGTTGTGCTACTATAACGCACATTAAAATGTTACCGGCAGCAAATATCGTAAGTAGTTTATTTGGTGCCATAACGGTCATTAATGATGTGCCAACAATACGGCCCAACAACATCATACCCATAAACAAGCTCATAAAATAAGCTGCTTTAGTATCGGTAAAGTGCATTACACTTACACCATAGTTTATAAAGAATGCCCAGGTACCGCTTTGTGCAGCCACGTTAAAAAACTGAGCAGCGCAGGCCCACACAAAGTGGCTGTGTTGGTATAATTTTTTTGTCGGAGCAACATCCACGTTAACAGCTTCCGGGTCCGCAGCTTCAGCGCCATGCGGATCAACTAAAGCAGGTATTTTTAAAAATGCAAATACTACTGCAATTAATAGTACTACAATGCCTATAGCTACATATAATGTTTTTACAGAAGTAAGGTCGGTGTTTTTAACAGCGTCGCCACCCAATAAAAAGAAACCGCCAATGGCAGGGCCTATTATTGTACCAACCGCGTTAAAGGTTTGTGCAAAGTTTACACGCAGGTCGCTTTTGCGCTGGTCGCCCAGTGCTGCGGCGAAGGGGTGTGCAACGGTTTCAAGTGTTGCCATACCGCAACCCACTATAAATAACGCTATCCTGAAAAAGCTGAACGATGCCGCGTTGGCTGCAGGTACAAATAAAAATAAACCTACAGCAAATAAAACTAACCCCAGTATTACGCCTGCTTTATAGCCGAATTTCTTCATGAAATATCCCGCAGGGTAGCTCATAATAAAATAAGCGCCAAATACCGAGAACTGGATAAGTCCAGAATCGGCGATAGACAAGTTTAATACGTTTTGGAAGTGTTTGTTCAATACATCACTCATAGAGTGCAGTACGCCCCACATCAGGAAGAGTGACGTGACGAAAATTAGGGTAACGATGAATTTCTTCTCGGTAAAAGCTACTTTTTGGCTCATTGGTTTAATTGGTTAAGGTAAAGGCATAACAGGGTAACCCCGTTTGCATAAGTATCTTAAAATAAATTTATCGGTTAATTTGGTTTATATGTTTAGTACGCTCGTATGTGTACCTTACATCAACCAAAAAAACAAATTTTATTAATCATAACCTAATAAATACCACATTAAATATTTGTGACAAACACTACATTTGATGCAAACGTTGCCGTTACCTATATGAGAAAAACTACCGTAATGCTATGCCTGCTTGCAGGTTTGTTAAATATTGCTGTCGCGTTTGGCCAATCAAAAAAACTGCCGGTTGTTGGCATGCTGGACCTTGAATTTACATTACACGTAGAAAAAGGCAATCAACAAAGCATTAACAATGCCTGGGACTACACCCATACTATAGCCTCACTACAAGGCATTGTTAACCGTACTACCCCGCAACTATACATCTTCCTGGTAAAAAATGGTAGCGCAGATATCGACCGTTACTGGTGGAACAAATACCGCGCGCCGGGCAAATGGCTGGCTAAGCGCGATACCATAGTTTATAACAATGTGGTTGATGTAATATCGGCTTATAAAAAGCAAATTAAAGGTGCCGTAGTGTATGATCCTAATGTGCAGGCGACAAGCAACGTGGCATCATCAATTGCCGGGGTGGAGGATTTGATAGTGGTGCGATATGATACCAACCCTAACAGTCTTTACTCGCAAATAATTACCGGCGGCCCAAAGGTGGCGGTTAAACTCAATTTGGTGAATAAAGATGGATCCTCACTGTTTACAGGGAAGGGAACTATTCCGGGCACAACCCGTATATCAAGCGGCTCGGCAAAGAATGATGCATACCTGTGGTTTTTGGAAAAATATATGAAAACCGGCAAGGTAAACACTAAATACGGCGCTTACTATATCGATCAGCAATGGTTAAAGAACCCGTTTTTGGCTAACCGTAATCACCATACTTTAACTAATCACGATTTTTTTATTAGTCGCAAAGGTTTCTTTTTCGACCTGAGCCCCTGGGCAGATGAAGCCGCCACCGACGACCCGGCCCAAACACCGGGCACCGATGTTAACACTTTGAAAGAACTGCTGCTAACAGCGTATAACCAAAATAACGGTGGTTATGCCTATTTAGGAGGTTTCCCGCCGTGGGCGTTTAAGTATACCAAACATGCCAAAGGTACGCACGAAGATGTGGCTACTGAGTGGGAATACTCGCGCATTATAAGCGCCTATAACGCCTTTAAAGATGCCGATGCTATTGGTTATGGCGCGCTGGCAAATGCTTCGTTCTGGCAGCATTTCCCGCTTAAAAAAGAGTACAAGCAGGAGTGGGTAACTAAAACCGATCTAACTAAAAAAGGCTACCTAAATGCCAATGGTAAAATAGATTACAAGGGCCGTAATTTCATCGTATTTTATGTGGGCGATTATGATGCCTCATCGTGGGTGTCGCAAACTACACCTACTTTATGGGACGACCCAAACCGTGGTAAAGTACCAATGATGTGGTGCATTAGCCCGGTACTGGCCGAGCGTGTACCCATGGCTATGGACTATCGCCGCGAAACCGCTACACCAAATGACTACTTCGCTGCCGCGGATAATGGCGCGGGCTATTTAATGCCGGGTATGTTGCAGTCACCAAGGCCGCTATCCGGCTTGCCGGATGGGTTGGATGCCTGGGTGGCGCATAACAAGCCTTACTATAAACAATGGGGCCTAACCATAACCGGTTTTATTATTGACGGCCAGGCACCGCCGCTAAACCAAAAAGGGTTGGATGCTTACGCGGCTTTTAGCCCCAATGGTATTGTGCCGCAAAAGGTGCCGCTTACACTGCTGCATGGCGATATGCCGGTTATGCGGTCGGATGCTGACGTGAATGAGGACCCGGTTAAAGCCGCGCAAATTATTTATGACAGGATCCAAAAACGTAAGATTCCGTTCCACTGGTTCAGGAACATTCTGAAAAGCCCAACGTGGTATTTGCAGGTAGTTGCCGAGTTGAAAAAACTTGACCCCAAAATAGAACTGCTAACCGCGCCTGATTTCTTTGAACTGTACCGCATTTATCTAAAGGAAAATCCTGAGGCTTCCCAGGGGAAGATAAAGTGATTTTGTTAAGCAGTTATAAACCACACGTCATTGCTGTAAGGGTTACGTATTTCGGTAACAGAATTAGGTATTTTATTTGTTGTTTAGGGAGACCATATCTATAGGTTTTTTTCCATTAATACCTTGATGTGGTCTTTCCCAGTTATAGTAAACGAGGTATTTTAACAATTCATCTTCTAATTCTTCCAGGCTGTCAAAATCTGTTTCTTCGATAAGATCTTCTTTTAAAGTTCTCCAGAATCGTTCCACCTTACCGTTAGTTTGTGGTCTGTAAGGTTTCATGTAACGGCGTTTAATGCCGGTCTCCATTAGCATTCTTTCAAACGGGTGCTTGCTTTTGTTTTGACTGGAAAATGGCCCAAACTCAGGTCCGTTGTCTGCGATCATTTCCTCGAACTGGATACCGAACTCCCGCTTGATTGCCTGCATGCAATGCATAGCAGTAAACATGGTGGTTAGCGCGGTAATGTCTTCCATCACCTGCGCCCATGCTACGCGTGAGTAATCATCCAGCACACACAGGAGATAAAGCCTCCTGTTTTGCCCCCTGATCACACTTTTGCTTAAATGATGACAGTCAATATGCCCTAACTGACCCATACGTTCCTTAATGATCTTTACCTTTACTTCCCGGTCTGCCGGCTTTAAACGGTTCCGGTTATGCCGCTTCAGGACATTGTATACACCTGAAGGTGATGGTGTAAAGGTATTTGATTTCTGTTTAAGTTGATTCGTGATCTCAAACTTATTGCAACCCCGGTCCCGCAGGTCTAATATCTGCTGCTCATCCTGTTCGGACGGCCTGCGCTTACCATACTTAGGGCCGCGCTTACCAGGCAACAGATCATCTTCGTTACCCGACTGCTTGAAAAGATTGTAATACTTTAAGAAAGCCCTTGCATCTGTATCGTGAGCCAAATAGAAATCTTTGGCAAACCTGAAATGGGGATGCTCCCGGCGTTTTACCTGTTCGTACTCACTAATCAGAAAACGGTATTTACTTAAATAATTCCGTTTTAAAGTAAGGTCATTATTAATATTCCGCATAACGTTCTAGCTTTAATTCTTTAAAGCTAATTCTGTTACCGAATTAGTTGACCTTTACAATTGCGAGGAACGAAGCAATCTCTGCACAGGACATTCAATATCCGGTAATTCCTTTGGCGATAGCCTGCACCATGACTAAGGACTTTGATTAGCAAGCGTAGAGATTGCTTCGTTCCTCGCAATGACGTGTAGTTTAAGTTGTTATTCGCCTATTGCCAATTACCCCCACTTTCCCTATCTTACACTCGAAATTAACTTATCATGAAACGATTCTCCCTGATTATTTTATTGATCGGCGTAACTATGTGCCGGTCGTTTGCGCAAACCCATGCTATGTGGATGCAACAACCCTCAATTTCGCCGGATGGCAATTGGATAGCTTTTGAGTATAAAGGCAATATCTTTAAAGTGGCCGCAAGCGGCGGTTCGGCTATACCCTTAACTATTAACAGTTCCTACAACGGTTACCCTATCTGGAGCCATGACGGCAAAACCATCGCCTTCTCGTCTGATCGTTATGGCAACTTTGATGTTTACACTATGCCTGCCGATGGCGGCGCAGCCAAAAGGCTTACTTTCAGTTCAAGCGGCGACCTTCCTTTTGAATTTTCTGCTGATAATAAAAATATCTATTTTGGTAGTAAACGCCATGATGTTAGCACATCGGTACGTTTCCCGGATGATGGCTCGTTCACCAAATTATATAAAGTAGCCGCCAGCGGTGGCCGCAGTATAATGGTCAATTCGGCCGGTACAGAGTATGTTAGGTTCAACAAAGCCGGCGATAAATTCCTATTCCAGGATAGTAAGGGATATGAAAACCCTTACCGCAAACACCATACATCAGGCATCACCCGCGATATATGGACCTACAATACCAAAACCGATTCCTACACCAAGGTATCGACCTATAAAGGCGAGGACCGCGAACCTGTTTGGGGTACGGGCGGCGCGTTTTATTATTTAAGCGAGCGCAACGGTAATCAAAATTTATATAAAACAACCGAGGCTGATGTAACCAAGATCACACAATTAACCACGTTTGAAAAGAACCCGGTACGTAACCTTTCCCGGGCAGAAAACG
>JACMRC010000067.1 GCA_014376655.1 Mucilaginibacter sp.
TTTGGCACTAAGGTGGTGGGGTCATCATTTGGGCCGGTTATGTTGGTTTGGTTCTTAATGATAGGCGGTTTAGGCCTATTACAGGTATTGCATGATCCATCAATATTTAAAGCATTAAACCCTTATTATGGCGCACGATTGTTGATAGACCATCCACAAGGGTTCTGGCTTTTAGGTGCCGTGTTTTTATGTACCACAGGTGCCGAGGCTTTATACTCAGACCTTGGGCATTGCGGCCGCAAAAACATCCAGGTAAGCTGGATCTTTGTAAAAACAACTTTATTGCTAAACTACCTGGGGCAGGGTGCATGGGTTTTATCAAGACCGGCTAATTTTGATTTTACCGGTGTAAACCCGTTTTACCAGATAGTACCAAACCCCGAGGTGCTGATGATACCCTGCGTAATATTGGCCACGTTAGCGACTATAATTGCGAGCCAGGCTTTAATAAGCGGATCATTCACCTTGATAAGCGAAGCTGTAAGCATGAACTTTTGGCCGCGCATTACCATAAAATACCCTTCAAATATTCGCGGGCAAATCTATATCCCCAGCATAAATTGGATACTTTGCTTTGGCTGCGTAGCGGTATTATTTTATTTCCGCACATCTGGTAACATGACCGCCGCTTACGGTTTTTCTATAACCATTGCCATGCTCATGACCACTATTTTAATGTACTACTTTATGCGGTACGTTAAGCACTGGCCGGTATGGTTGGTAACCATTATATTGTGTGTGTTTTTAACTGTCGAGTTCTCGTTTTTTGTTGCCAACGCTGTTAAGATCCTTAAAAGATTATTCTTCCTGGTGTTTGAGTTTGGGTTGATATTTACCATGTATATATGGTTTAAGGCGCGCAAAATAAATAACCGCTTCCTTAATTTTGTTGACCTTAAAGCGCAGATCCCGCTGCTTAACGCCTTAAGTGCCGACGAGAGTATTGCCAAATATGCCGGTCAGCTTATTTATCTTACTAAAGCAAACAACAGCAAGCAAATAGAAGAAAAAATATTATACTCCATTATGAGCCGTAGCCCCAAACGAGCCGACACCTATTGGTTTATACATATTGATACTACCGACGAGCCTTTTACAATGGAGTATAGCGTTGACCAAATAGAAAAAGGCAAAATAATAAGGGTTGATTTTAGGTTAGGCTTCAGGATCCAGCCAAGAGTTAATGTATTATTCAGAAAGGTTATTGAGGATATGATAAGCCGCAAAGAGCTGGACATTACCAGCAAATACAAATCATTAAACCAGTTTAAAATAGTGTCGGATTTTAGGTTTGTTATCCTGGAGAAATTCCTGTCGTACAACAATGTATTCAGTATACCCGAGGCATTTATTTTGAACAGCTATTTCAGCATAAAAAAATTGGCCCAGTCTGAAGCAAAAGCTTTTGGTTTAGACACCAGCGAGATCCATATAGAAAAAACGCCATTGGTGGTAAAACCCGTAACCAACCTTAAACTAAAACGGATAGACCCATTTAGCGGAGCCGCTGTTGCCGACCTAATTGCACATTAGCAGTATTATAGCGTACCCATAAAATATTTTATTGGTACGCTATTTAAAATAATTAACCACATAGCCAACCATTTCTTTGGTGTAAAAGTCCCACCTGGAGAGTGTTTCTGCATTAGGTAAAAAACTATCTAAGCCATATTCTACACGTCCCGTTAAATAATTAGATGAGTAAGGGACAACATCTATACCTGCGTGTTTAAATATCATTAATGATCTGCGCATGTGGAATGCCGACGTAACCAGTAAATAAGGGGGTGGCAAATGTTGTTTGCTTAATAATTCTTTAGAAAATCTGGCATTCTCTATTGTGTTTTTTGATTTGTTTTCAACCAATATCAAACTATCCGGGATACTAAACTTTAGCAATTGCGTCCTGGTCCAGGCTGCCTCTCTAAATTCGCCCGGAATTAATTGCCCATTGCCACCGCTTATTAATATATGCGATGCCTGTTTGGTAAACATTAATTTAACCCCTTGTATAAATCTATCTGAGGACGTATTAAAACTCCCGCCATTCGGCTCGCTTGATGAAAATCCGCCTAATAAAATTACACAGCTGTATCTTTTTGTTTCGTTTAAATCCGGAGATTTAACGTCCCAAATATTAGCTACTACTTTAAAAAAGAATGGGGCTGTAAAAAAATAAAGAATAATGAAGGCCGCTATAAAAACCCGTTTTTTTGTTTTGGCGTTTTTACTTAGCAGTGCTATTAATAACAAAGCTATTATCCAGTAAAGTGGTAATATTATAAAAAGTAAGATTTTTGAAAGGATAAAGTACATGGTGTTTTAGTTATTGGTTTAAAGGTATTTATTAAAATTTATAATTTTGATTTATTACCATAAAACCAACTGAACAAAATGCACGTAAGTATACCGTTAGATATTACATATATTTGTATATGCAAGTCTAAAACCTCCTACAAAAGAATAAATATTGATAAACATGTGTTACGCTAAGCACCTGTTTATTTACTACCAGAATTAACTTTGCTGTAATACCTTTTAATTTAAATAATGCAAGTAAACGGATACATAAATAGTGGCATTTTAGAGCAATATTGCCTTGGGTTGCTTACCAAAAGCGAGCAGGAAGCTGTATTAGCTATGAGTACTGTTTACCCTGAAGTTAAGGCAGATTTAGCGGAAATTGAACTTGCATTGGAGCGCCTTGCAGCAATTAACACTATTACACCAAAGGCTGACTTAAAGCAACAAATATTAGATATTATAGCAACTAACGGGGTGATTACTTTGGATAACCTCCCACCCACAGGCAGGTATTCTGATTGCCGGGCATGGTTAAAAGCTGTAGAACATTTAATACCCACCCAACCATTCGAAGATTTTTTTGCTTATCCGTTACGGCATAACGACAAGATCGAACAAACATTAATAGTTAGCAAACTGGGTGTACCGGAAGAAACGCATCAAGATGTAATTGAAAGCTTCTTTATATTAGAAGGCAGCTGCGTTTGTACTGTTGGCAAACACACCTATACTTTAAATGCCGGCGATTTTTTAGAGATCCCATTGCATGAAGAACATGATGTTATCCTAACATCGCCACATGTAGTTGCAATTTTGCAGCACCAGCTTATTTAGACACATTTTTAAGCCCTTTCTTACTAACTTCGTTTAAGGCTCATAAACCTATGCAGAGGCAGGCCGACTATTTTGATCACACTATCCTATTATCCCCGGTCCTTTGTTTTTGCTAATATGAAGCACTTCGCTTCAAGTAGTTAACTTATTTGCAGAACGCAAATAGTTTAGCCCGCCAATTGCTCAAAAAAAGCACCTATGCTGTTTGCCCTATCGGCAAAGTGCACCTCTAAGATCCAATTTCTGTCGTTGCCGTGCGGGTCCTTCAAAAACATATCCTGGTGATTATCCGGGTGGATATCCAAACCTAAATCATCCGGGGCTAATTGCTCATGCGGATAAGGCCCAACAATGTGGCCGGCAATTTCGCCTACTGATTCATAGCCGAAATTTTTAGCAAGAGAGGTGATATAGTCAAAACATTCGGCACCGGTAAGTTTGGTTTGTTTGGTGAACCATGCATTTGCCTCATGCCATGCAATTTCTACGGCACCCTTTATTGTTTGTTTTAACGGATCATTACCAATAACATAGGTACGCGCCACATCAGCCTCGTAGCCGTTATATATCGGGCCGAAATCTAATATTACAATATCATTATCCTGTATAGTTACATCGGGCAGATTTGCGCCATAGGGTTCCATGGTATTGGCGCCTGCGCGTACAATTTTTTTATGCCAAAACTCATCTATTCCAAACACCTCGCGGGCAAGCTTTACCAATTCATCATTAAGCTGCTGTTCTGATTTGCCGGGGACTATGAGCCCGGTTTCTTCCACCGCTTTAAATAGTGCTATTGCCTGCTCTTGCGCAAGTATTAATTGCTGTTTAGTATCATTCATAAGTTAAAGCCTTTTATCCAAAGAAAGCATATCTAAGTAATAATAAAAAATACTTAATTTGTATCAATTAATAACAAAATATACATAAATGGATATCCAGACGCTTGAAAATTTTATTAAACTAAGCGATACGCTGCATTTCACCAAAGCATCAGCGCAAGTGTTTATGGCCCAGCCGGCACTAAGCCGCCAGATAAAACAACTGGAGCAAACCATAGGTGCCGAACTGTTTAAAAGAAACAAGCGCAATGTAGCATTGACCAAAGCCGGTGTCTATTTTAAACAGGCTGCCCAGCAAACTATAGACCAGTTAAACTATGCCATTAACCGCACCCGGCAGATCCATAACGGCGAGGCAGGCGAAATAAAAATAGGCTACACCCACTCTATAGCGCAAACCATTTTACCGCGTATAATTAAAGAGATACAGGCCCAATTTCCGGATGTTAAAACCATACTGCGCGAAATGAACAATAACGAGCAATACCGCGACCTGGCAGAACAGAAAATTGATATTGGTTTTGCAACCAACCCCGTTGTACCCGCAAGCCTTAAAAGCCGGATATTTTTTGAAGATGTTTTTGTTGTGGTATTGCCAGAAAGTCACCCTTTATCCGCAGATAGCTACAAAGACTTCTCGGTTTTTGCCGCCGAGTCGTTTATACTGCCTCACGAAATAGAAGGCAGCGGTTATAACCATACTGTAGAATCTATCTGTTTGGATGCGGGTTTTTTACCAAATGTGGTACACCATACCTCATCCGTAAGTTCGGCCTTACGTTTAGTTGAAGCCGGGTTAGGGATCACTATAGAACCTAAGGGATCTTTACTTGGCCAAAA
>JACMRC010000068.1 GCA_014376655.1 Mucilaginibacter sp.
CGTGCCGAGCAGGTTGATGAAAAGTTTGACTTCATTGTATCGCGTGCTGTAACCCGCTTAGGCGAGTTTTATCCGTGGATAAAGGGCAAGTTTACCCGCACATCAAACAACACCTTACCAAGTGGCGTACTGTACCTAAAAGGCGGTGACCTTGCCGAAGAGATCAAAGAATCTGGACTTAAAGTACACCAGTTTTACCTTAAAGATTATTTCGCCGAAGAGTTTTTTGAAACTAAGCAGGTGATATATGTGAAGGGGTAGGGGTATTATTCCACGGTTATATCAAGGGTGCCATATAAAAAACCTTCTTTAGTTATTTCTCTAAGCATTAATGCGCGTTCGTGTTTAGGTATCTTTATGTTATCGGGGTTATATACTATAGTAGAATTCACAGTTACAGGTGGCAGAATTTTTGAATTTTTGGGATTCGGCTTCCACTCGAGCGTGAAATTTATTGGTATGATGTAAGGCTTATTGGGTTTTATTGTTGATGGAAAGCTAATGCTTTTTAGCGCATCAATTACATTATTGCTCAGATAATCTACAGGACTTTTTAGTATCCGGATATATTTGATATTACGCTTACTATCAATGGCAAATAGGGCAGTTAATTTGCCTGAATTTTCATTTTCGCGGGCAATTGGGTGATATATAATTTTCTTAACCAATGAGTTGTAAAATCTGTCGGTTTCTGAAAGTAGTATTGTATCAGTTATTGACATGGGTAATACTCTTATGCCAAGCTTTTGCGCTACAGCATTAAGGGTTAGTAATAATAAGAAAGCTACACAGGCAAAAGTTATTTTCATGGTAAGGCTATTTGGTTTTATAAATATGCAAAACAATAAGTTGCTTTAATACTTTTTAATTATTTTTTGGCTAAAGCCATTTCAGTAATTAAGGCCGTCCGTCGGTTAAAACCGACGGCAATGAATATTATCGCCAAATACATTCATTGCCGTCCCTTTTAAGGGACGGAGTTTAAAATATAAGAGTTAAAGGCTTTAGCCAAAATAACTTTTGCTTAATTACCAGCATGATTTTGGTTGTTACGGTAATTGAAGATACAAAAAAGCCGGACAAATTTGCCCGGCTCCTGTTTTTGATAGGTAAGGTTTAGGTTAATATCCCGGCCCGAATGCATTTATAGGTGCCAGGTTGATGGCAATTAAATCATCCGTTGAAGCGATTGCAGAGCCCGATTTGTAAGTAAGTTCTGATCCATTGGCCAAGGTGCGCGGTTTGAAAACACTACCATCAGGGCGAAAAAAATTAACAGGTAATACATATATCGCCCCGGGTTTTAGCGTAGCCATAGCAGGCATAGCTTTTAAAGCGTTTATAACCTCGTTGCTTAATCTCTCCGCCGGACTCTTCGTTATTCTTATGTAAGCTACTTTATAGCTGTTATCAACACTAAATAAAGTAAAAACCACGCCCCCTACACCTTGTTGTTTTGCCTCAAGCGGGTACGATATAGCGTTTACGAAATACCTTTTAAACTCTGTAAAATCGGGCTTTGTAGCATCGCCTGAAGTTTTACCCGGAGTAGCCTGCTTTTTTATATAACCGCGTATCACTACATCATTAAGTACAAGGCCGCCGCCAAATGGTATCGCAACAGCATTTGGATTGTAAATTTTAGGAGATTCGGTGCCGCCTCTGTATTTTGGCTCAATTTCTATTCCGGTAGAGCTGTCCTCATAACCAAGCGTAAAGGCTACCCGTAAAGTATATTGTACCCCCGGTTTTAATGGGTCAAAGTCGGTACATTTTTTTAAGACCCTTATAACTTCATCGCCCATCGCAGCCGACGGCGTGCGTACTACCTTGGCATATTGCAGGTTATGATCGGCATCAACCGAAAACAAGGTAATAACACGGCCCCCAATGGTTTCCTGCCGGTCTGCCGCCGGGTATTTTATATTGCGGGAGAAGTATAAGCCCAATTTTTCCAGGTCTGGTTTTTCAATAGCATCAGCTGTTTGTACAGGTGTGACCGGCTTACTTGTATAACTTCTTATTACTACTTCGTTAAGATAGCCTGTAGGTTGCACCATAGCCGGGATATTGAAGCCATTTGGATTGTAAACTATTGCCGAACCACCTTGCGTTGCTTCGAAACCGCCGTTCATGGTAAAGGCAACGGGTAATGACCAGGTACCGCCTTTAAATGCTTTTAAATAAGGGCTGGATTTTAAAACTCTTATAATTTCCTGACTCAGATTATCTGACGGGCTTCTTATAACTTTTATGTACTGAATGGTTTTGTCTTTATCCACATAAAACTGTAAGACTGCGCGGCCTACAATACCTTTATCTCTATCTGCTGCAGGGTATCTTATTTTATTAGCCAGATCTTTGTAGAAAGCAGTAAAATCTGCTTTTGAAATGGTATCTACTTTTTCGTTTGATGCTTTTGCATCAGGCTTAACAATTGGTGGTGGGAATTTTACTTGATCACGTTTAACAATCGGTGGCGGAAATTTAACCTGATCTTCCCCAGGCTTAGGGCGAACAATTACCAAATTGACATCATATTTACTGCCATCAAGATTTTTTTCATTATTGTATCCTTTTTCCGAGAAAAAATTAAGCATGAAGGTATGCTTGCCCGGATTGGCGAGAACAACGCCATCAAAACCGGCAAATGCTTCTTTGGCAATAGCATCGTAGCCATTGTCGGCACTTTTAAATATACTTACATCAGCTATTTTGTGGTCGGCCCGAACATTTAATGATATCCCTACAAAAGAGTTTTTTTCATCCTTTACTGCATCGGTGTAATGAACATTATGCTGAATGTGCCCCATTAAGCGGCCGTAACCTTTTTTATAAACACTTGGTGGCGGAAATTTAAACGCCGTCGGTTTTACAGGTGTTTGTAGTGTAGATTTAATAACTTCTAATTTTACTGCCTTAGCCGGATCAATATCAACCCAACCATAAGTTTTGCTGAATGCCAGTGTTGACGCGCAAAGTAATCCCGCGCAAACAGGCACAGCTATTAGGTACTTTAGCCTTGCCAAATTACCCGACCGTTTTTGATTTAACATAACAATACGTTTTTTAAGTAGATTATAATTAAAGAAGGAATGGGTAATAGACGAGCCACCCGCGCCATAAGCATTATTAACAAGGAACGACGAGTAGGTAAGGGCATCGGTTTCGTAAGCGGCGGTTTGTTCGTCGGCTATGTATTCATGTACGGTTTTAAGGCTGTTTTGCAGCAGGTAAATAAACGGGTTAAACCAGCTTACCACCTTTAATAACTCCAGGAAAACAATATCAACCGAATGCTTTTGGCGGA
>JACMRC010000069.1 GCA_014376655.1 Mucilaginibacter sp.
AGGATTGACGGAACCAAAGGTATCTGGATGGATGTGAACCAAAGCATATACATAGATCACCAAACCAAAAAGCACGATGAGTGGGAACCGGCCAAAGAATGGCTGGATAAATACGATCACCCGCTTTGGAAAAAGTACGCCGCTGATGCCGCTGGTGCCGGCCATGGCGGTATGGACTGGTACGTGTTTAACGCGTTTGTACTGGCAGTTAAACAGAAAAAACAAACGCCTATTGATGTTTATGATTCTATGACTATGAGTGTGATAGCGCCGTTGTCAACCAAATCATTAAAAGAAGGAAACGCGGTACAGGAGTTCCCTGATTTTACAAGGGGTAAATGGAAAACGCGCAAAAATATGTTTGCTTTGGATGATAGTGGGTTTTAAGATAACCTAATAATAATGGCGCAATTAGAGGAGAATTAATACAGACACCAAGTTATACATGTCACAGTTAACCATAAAAAAACCGGAAGTGCTACCAACACTCCCGGACTATAATATGAGTTAGCTAAAAGATCCCTGACAGATCAAATTTATTCACTCAAGTTTTGTAAAGTTATGCAAATAATTTTCACCAAATCAATAGTAGTTAAAATAGCAATCGGGGTTGCATAGCGTATTATATTACCGATCTTTATTAGGCACCGTTAGCGCCATATTAAATGATTAATAAATTTTACCATGAGAAATAACCCCCACTCAAAAAAACTGAACTTGGTTGCACTGCTGCTACTTATTGTTGCAGCAATAAATTTACACCCGCTACGCTCGTTCGCGCAAATTCAGGCACGGCCGCAAACGGCTGCGATGATAGCTGCAAGGGCGGCTGCAAAAGCAGATTCTATTTACATCCGTAAAAACTATCGCAAACTGGAATTAATGATCCCGATGCGTGACGGGATAAAACTCTATACGGCTGTTTATATGCCTAAGGACGACAGTAAGAGCTACCCAATCATGTTTGACCGCACGCCTTATGGCACCCCGCCTTACGGGGCTGATGCTTTCAAGACTTCGCTTGGGCCATCTATGCTTTTCGCCCGCGAAGGCTTTATTTTTGCTTACCAGGATGTGCGTGGCAAATTTATGTCTGAAGGTGATTTTGTGGCTAACCGCCCATATAAGGTGAAGAAAACACCAACTGATTTTGACGAAAGTTCTGATACCTATGATGCTATAGACTGGATGATAAAGAACCTGCCGCATAACAACGGCAAGGTTGGTACCTGGGGTATCTCGGCACCGGGTTTTTATACTACCATGACGGCTATCGAGGCGCACCCTGCACTTAAAGCAGTATCGCCGCAAGCACCGGTTACCAACTGGTTTATGGGCGATGACAGGCACCATAACGGCGTTTTCCAGGAGATGGGTACATTCGCATTCCTTTCGGGTTTTGGTGCGCCAAGGCCTGCGCCAAGCCCTATAGGAGCAAGGGCGTTTTCTGCCTATGGCTCACAGGATGGGTATAAGTTTTACCTGAACATGGGTCCGTTAAAGAACTTTAACGAAAAGATATTGCACCATACCAACAAGCTTTGGGACGAAATGCAGTACCATGATACTTATGATGAGTACTGGAAAAGCCGTACACCGGAGCCACACTTAAAAAATATAGGACCGGCTATAATGACTGTCGGTGGTTTCTTTGACCAGGAGGACCCTTATGGCCCGTTAAAAACTTATGCAGCTATAGAGAAAGGCGGACACAAGGATATCAATACCTTGGTTATGGGGCCATGGTACCACGGCTTCTTTTCGCGTGGCGATGGGGAGACGGTTGGTAATATCCAGTTAGGCTCAAAAACCAGCGTGTTCTATCGCGAGAATATAGAGTTCCCGTTCTTTATGCATTATTTAAAAGATGCGCCAAACCCGAAATTGCCAAAAGCTTACGTGTTTGAAACGGGAACCAACACCTGGCATAAATACAGCGCCTGGCCACCGGTAGAAGCTAAACAAGCGGCGATATATATGCAGCCCGGTGGTAAATTAGCGTTTACCGCGCCAAAGGCAAACAAGCAAATGTTTGATTCATACCTGAGCGACCCGGCTAAACCTGTGTCTTATACTGCCGAAGTACGTGCTATCCGCGGCAGCGATTTTATGGTGGAGGATCAGCGTTTTGCAGCTACCCGCCCTGATGTATTGGTTTACCAAACTGATGTACTGGATAAGGATGTAACCATTGCCGGTAATGTTAACGCCGACCTATTTGTATCAACAACCGGTACCGATGCCGACTTTGTGGTAAAGGTTATTGATGTTTACCCGGACGATGCGCCAAATAACGCGGCGTTAAACCCACTTATCCAGATGGGCGGCTTCCAGATGATGGTGCGTGGCGAGATAATGCGCGCAAAATTCAGGAAAGGCTTTGACAAAACTGTGCCTATGGTACCGGGTAAAGTAGCCGAGCTTAAATGGGATGTTGAGGATATTAACCACACTTTTTTGAAGGGCCACCGGATAATGATACAGGTGCAAAGCACCTGGTTCCCGTTAAATGACCGTAATCCGCAAAAGTTTGTAAATATCTATAAAGCTACCGAGGCCGATTTCCAAAAGGCCACCAACAAAGTATATTTTACCCCGCAGTTTCCGTCGCATATAGACGTGAAGCTAATTGAAAAGTAAGTGTTTAAATA
>JACMRC010000070.1 GCA_014376655.1 Mucilaginibacter sp.
AGCCATAAATTCCCCGTTTGAATACCGGGTAATAAAATCTCCGTTTTTGCGACCCAACGCGTCATATCCACCTTCTGTAATTACCAACTGCGGATTACTGGTACTCACATCTTTAAATCTTCCAATAAATACGTTGCGTTGCGTATCCAGGTGAGTATAACGTATTACCTGTCCGCACGCAGCGCCGGTAACGTGAAACTCCTCGTTCATTGATATTCTAACACTATCGTCCTCAATTACCTGGTAGTCGATATGGTGTTTTTTTACCTGGGCACTTACGGTTGTACAATAAAAAAGACCTGTGATTAATAACGTAGCTAATGTTTTCATGAGGTTTATTTGGTTAAGGTTTTTTATTGACAGATTTTGCGCGTAATGGTTTAACAGCCTATCCCTTTTTTTCTACCGGCTTAATTATTTCACCAAATCCATAGGTAAACCTGTAGGTACCCCCGAAAAAATTAAACACGAAGTGTATTTTTTGCTTAGCGGGTTTGCCATCTATTGTAGCGGGAGTTAATGGCACTGTCCTTTTAAGGCACATTATTAACCCGTCAGATATCCCCTGGTTAAATGAGTCGAAACAGGTGAATTTGGTTAAATATCCCTGCTCATCTACCTCGCCGTCAATAGTAAATTTATTGGTAAAGTGCTGTACGTCGATATAATAGAAATATGCAGCTATCGCGCGGATCAACTCATCGCCATAAGCCTGCATACCACCCGAATATTGTGCGGATACATAGCGCTTAGGTTTCTCCGCATTACAGGGGAATGCCGAAATCTTTAAGTCTTCCGCGTGTATAAATGGAAATAAATTAGGCGGTATTAATTGCATGTGCGAAGCGTTAGTATACTCACCAACAGGCAATTTGCCTTTTTGAAAAACCCCCAGCTTAAACTTCTCGGATGACATTTCGCTATTAGTAACATCTTCTGTTCGCATTAAACTCCAGGTGCCATCGGGTCGGCCGTTAACCAACTTGCCTTTCCAATAAATATAGCCTACATCAACCCGGTAGGTACCCTTACCGTTATTTATATCTTTATGGCCCTTATTATCCCAGTGGTCGGTTATTTGTATATCGTCGCCATTAACCTCAAACAACGTTTGCGGCTTGCCATCATCATAGTATAGCTCCCATTTCCCATCCGGCTTATTTTTTAAAAAGTTGCCTTTGGCCCGTAATTGGCCGTTAATATAATGCGTAGTAAACAGGCCTTCCTTCTCGCCGGCCTTGTTGTAAGTACCCTCGGCTGTAATAATATTAGGATTTAATCTGCTTACATCTTTTATTTTGCCAACAAACTTGCGCCCTATATTCATATTAATATGTGTATAACGGGTAAAGGTGCTGCAGCTATCTTCTATCAGTTCATAATCTTCATTAAAGGCTAATTTGATGCTGTCCTTCGCAATAAAATCAAAGTGTACAGAGCGATATGGCCGCTGTCCCTGCGCATAAGCAATACTACAGCAAAATAAGCAGGCAATTAATATAGGGGATAAAAATTTCATGACAGGGTTATAAGTATTGGTTATGGCAAATTAGTAATATTTTAGACAGATACAATTGCTACCATTAATTAATTGAAACAGCAGATCAACATCGCACTGTAAAATAGAAAATTCCGTCGGTTCGCTAACTCATAATTAAGTACTTTAGCCTTAATGAATAAACTGATCGGTCGCCTATGTTTTTTATTTCTGCTATGCGTGGCTTTCACTGCCTGCAAGCAAGCGGGCACCAATCAACACCAAACCGTTTTCAATATTAATTTAGATGAGGGCCTTACCTCGCTCGATCCGGCCTTTTGTCGTAACCACAACACCATCTGGATGGATAACCAGATCTATAACGGGTTGGTACAGATAAACGATAGCTTAAAAACTTCGCCGTGTATTGCCAAAAGCTGGGAGATCTCGGCCGATGGTACGACCTATACTTTCCACCTGCGAAATGATGTGAGTTTCCAAAACGAGGCACACTTTAAAAACGGCATAGGCCGTAAGGTTATAGCAAGCGATTTTGTATACAGCTTTAGCCGGTTAATCGATCCTAAAGTAGCCTCATCGGGTTCCTGGATCTTTAGCGATAAGGTGGTGGGGAAACAGGCTTTCGAGGCGGTTAACGACAGTACTTTCCGTATAACCTTAAAGCAGCCCTTTGCACCGTTTATAAGCATGCTTACGGCGCAGTACTGCTCGGTAGTGCCGCATGAAGTGGTTGATTTTTATGGGAAGGATTTCCGCAGCCACCCCGTGGGTACCGGCCCTTTTAAGTTTAAATACTGGAAAGAAGGCGAGGTAATGGTGCTACTTAAAAACGAGAAGTATTGGGAGAAGGACAGCACCGGCCATGCCCTACCCTACCTTGATGCGATGCGTGCTACGTTTATTGATGATAAGCAAACATCATTTATGGAGTTCATCAAAAAGAACCTCGACTTTTTTAATGATATAGACGGCAGCTACCGCGATGATATCCTTACCAAATCCGGCCATATCACCCAAAAATATAAAGGCAGATTTGTACTGCAGACCGGCCCTTATTTAAATACCATGTACCTGGGCATACTGGTTGATACCAATATCGCCATCGTAAAGAACTCGCCACTGCGGATGCTGAAGATAAGGCAGGCCATTAACTATGCTATTGATAAGCAAAAGCTGATAAAATACCTGCGCAACAGTTTAGGCACACCGGGTTACCAGGGGTTTGTTCCGGCGGGGATGCCGGGCTTTAGGGAGGCTGATGTTAAAGGCTATAGTTATAATCCGGTTAAAAGCCGCCGGTTATTGGCTGAAGCCGGCTATCCCGATGGTAAGAATATGCCCACCATCACCCTTACTACCACCGTTGCCTACCATAACCTGATAGAATACGTGCAAAGCGAGCTTGAACGTGCCGGCATTAAAACCAAAATAGAAGTAACCCAGGGTGCCAGCCTGCGCGAAATGGTGGCCAAGAACGGTATCAACTTTTTCTACGGATCGTGGATTGCAGATTACCCGGATGGCGAGAATTACCTGTCGTTGTTCTACTCCAAAAATAAGATCCCTTTTGGGCCAAACTATACAGGCTTTAGCAATGCCGAATTTGATAAACTATTTGAGCAGGCCTACCACGTAAAAAGTGACGAAGAGCGCTATACCCTTTACCGCAAGATGGATAACATCATCATGAGCAACGCACCGGTGGTAGTACTGTATTATGATAAGCGGGTAAATTTGTACCAGAATAATATTAGCGGGTATAGTTTGAATGCGCAAAATTTGTTGACGTTGAAGCGCGTGCGTAAGTCTGAACCATGATTCGTAGGATTAG
>JACMRC010000071.1 GCA_014376655.1 Mucilaginibacter sp.
AACGGCGCCCTACGCGCTTTGTTTTATCTGTTTGGTATTAGCCGATTGCATTGCTAAATGCCCATTGTAAACACCGCCGGCTTCAACCAGCAGGGTGCCGGTTTCAATGTCGCCGGTAATTTTGCCGGTGCCTTTAATTTCAAGCGATTGCGTAGTGATGTTACCGTTTACAGTGCCGTAAACTACCATTTCTTTGGTGGTTACCTGTCCGCGCCGACTCACCCCGCGGCTCTTCGAGCGCGACCCTTTCTTCGCCTTGGGCGGAAAGAGGGTTGAATCTTTCAAAAAAACTAACCCTCTTTACCGCTTGCGGAAGAGAGGGTCGCGCTCGAAGAGCCGCGGGGTGAGTCGACGCGGACAAGTTCCCACCAATTTACCCTCTCATTCATCGATACATTCCAACTATTTACCGATACATCGCACGGTATCCCTGCTAATAATCAGAATTTTAGTATATAAATCAATTATTAAAACTTTTGGATTATGGAATTGCTGGGCAGACAAAGAAGAGTGTTGGTACTGGACAAGGACAACAGGATAGCATCGGTTGTTGATGAGATGATGTGGTATGGCGATTGGGATGTTGTTGTAACCTACGACCCTACCGCGGTATTTGATAAAGCAAAAGCCTGCAAGCCCGACTTGATAATTCTTGATTACTTTTTGTTGGATAATGATTGTGAGCTAATTTGCCATGATCTGAAAAACGATGCGCAGTTAAATAACATTCCGCTTATAGTAGTAACAGCTTATAAAACTAAAAAAGCTAAGGCCGATTGCTTTAAATGCGATGCGTTGTTTATTAAACCGTTAGACATGCAGGTACTGGCATCGCGCATGGATTATTTAATAGCATCGTAAAGAATGATATTGAATTAATAAACGTCGAATAGGTATATTTAAGCCTCACCTCCTGGCGAGGCCAACCAATTAAAAAATGAGAATAAAAAAAAACATAGCAACCAGCGAGAACGGGTTCATTTTTAACCCGGCAACGGGCGATTCCTTCTCGGGCAATGCCATAGCTTCTGAAATTATCCTGGCCATGAAAACAGGTATAGCTGCTGATGAGATAAAACAGGACATCCTGCAAAAATATGAAGTGACTGCCGACCAACTTGACCGCGATTGGGAAGATTGGATGGTACAACTTAAAGAAGCAAACTTATTAGAAAACTAAACATTAATATATAGTAACACTTTTACTCACTCCCTCACAATGATAATTGCAATAACAGGTTTAAACGCTAACGATAACCCCGGTCCGGGCGTAGCCGTTATACGCGCACTCCGCGAAGAGTTTGGTCCGGCTTTAACCATCATAGGTTTAAGTTACGAATCGTTAGAACCAGGCATTTACCTGGACACCATAGTTGATAAAACTTACCAGATCCCATATCCAACTGCGGGCACATCAGCCTTGAAAGATAGGCTGGAATATATCCACGAGCAAGAGGGCCTGGATCTGATTATCCCAAATTATGATGCCGAGCTTTATAACTTTATTAAGATAGCACCATGGCTAAAATCAATGGGTATAAAAACCTTTTTACCCAACCACGAGCAATTAGATGCCCGCGACAAAATAAACCTTTATGAGTTTGGGAAAAAACATGGCTTTAGCGTGCCGGCAGATTATAAGGTAAGTAATGTTACCGACCTTACTAAAGCTGCCGAAGAATTAGGCTATCCGCTGGTAGTAAAAGGTAAATATTATGAGGCTTATATTAACCATACGGCTGATGTCGCTCAGAAATCATTTCACCTGTTAAGCGCCAAATGGGGGCTGCCGATTATTGCGCAACAATTTATAAAAGGTACTGAGATAAACATTGCCGGACTTGGCGATGGCAAAGGCAACACCATAAGTGTAATACCTATGCGCAAGCTGTATATTACAGATAAAGGGAAAGCCTGGGCAGGTATCACTATCGAAAATGATGACCTTATAAAACTGGCCCAAAAGTTTGTTAAAGCCACTGAATGGAAAGGCGGTTTTGAGCTGGAGATTATGTGCGATGCCGACGGCGACTTTTTTATAATGGAAATTAACCCGCGCTTTCCGGCGTGGATTTATTTAACTGCGGGTGCCGGCCAAAACCAACCCGCGGCATTAGTGCGAATGGCTATGGGAGAGGATGTTGAGCCATTTACAGAATACACAGTTGGTAAAATGTTTATCCGCTACTCCTGGGACCATATCATTGACATTGCAGACTTTCAGCAATTCTCTGCCTTTGGCGAACTATCTGTAGCTAAGGTTAATTTGTAAAAACCCCGTGCAAAAACTTAAATACGAGCGGCCGTTCATTAAGAAACTTAATGCCGGCCTGATGAACAAATTTGGCACGCGTACAGAAACGCAGCCTGTAAAAACCATTGATGGTGTACACGTTAAAAAACTGATAGAACAATACGGCTCGCCGTTGTTTGTGCTATCAGAGAAACAGATCCGTAGGAATACGCGGTCGGCACTGCGGGCGTTTAAAACCCGTTACCCATCGGTACAATTTGCGTGGAGCTATAAAACCAATTACTTAAACGCGGTTTGCAATATCTTCCACCAGGAAGGCAGTTGGGCCGAGGTAGTATCGGGTGTAGAATACCGCAAAGCTTTAGGCAACAACATCCCCGGCCCCAACATCATATTTAATGGTCCCGGCAAACAAAGGCATGATTTGGTATTGGCTATAGAGAATGACTCGCTGATCCATATCGACCATTTCGATGAGTTGTATACCATCCTTGAAATATCAGACACTATCAATAAAAAACCACGCGTTGCTATCCGCGTAAATATGGATACCGGCGTGTACCCGGTGTGGGACCGTTTTGGTTTTAATTATGAGAACGAAGAGGCGTGGAGCGCTATCTCAAAAATAGTATCGTCGGGCAAAATGCGCTTGGTGGGTTTGCATTGTCATATCGGCACATTTATGCTATCTACATCCGCTTATAGTGTAGCGGCTACCAAAATTTGTAACCTTGCAATGCGCTGCCGTAATCAATTAAATAACCCGGTCGAATATTTGGATATGGGCGGTGGTTTGCCATCAACCAATACCTTAAAAGGCGCTTATTTGCCGGGGGTGGATACCGTGCCATCTGTTGATGATTTTGCCGAGGCCATTACCACCGCCATTTTAGAATACGGCTTTAAGCAGGAAGAACTGCCCATGCTGATAATGGAATGCGGCCGTGTATTAATTGATGATGCCGGTTATTTATTAGGAAGCGTTATAGCTAACAAACGCTTAAGCGATGGCCGCCGCGCTACTATTGTAGACTTTGGCGTAAACACGCTGTTCACCTCTTTTTGGTACGATCACCAGATCAGCCCAGCCCAGGAGTTTACGCAGCATACCGAAAATATGATACTATACGGCCCGCTCTGTATGAACATTGACGTAGTGCGCGAGAGTATTAATCTGCCATTATTAAATCCCGGCGATAACCTGGTAGTACATAAGGTTGGTGCCTATAACATGACCCAATGGATGCAGTTTATTATGAGCCGCCCCGCCATTGTGCTGATAGACGAAAATGGCCAAACCCATGTTGTACGGGAAGCC
>JACMRC010000072.1 GCA_014376655.1 Mucilaginibacter sp.
TGATCTGGATAAGATTATTGAAAAGGATATCCCTTTTCTTCGCCGTAAGCTAGGTATAGTTTTCCAGGATTTTCAATTATTGACAGACCGCACAGTTGAGCAAAACTTGCAGTTTGTAATGCGCGCCACCGGCTGGACAGATCCTAAACTAATTGCCGATCGCACACTTGATGTTTTAGAGAAAGTGGGCCTTCGTTCAAAACTTAAAAAAATGCCGCATGAGCTATCGGGTGGCGAGCAGCAACGTGTTGTTATTGCACGTGCATTGCTAAATGATCCTGAAATAATTTTAGCCGATGAGCCTACAGGTAACCTTGATCCGGACACGTCAGAAGAAATTGTGTTGCTTTTAAAACAGATCAGCCAATCGGGTACCGCAGTGGTAATAGCTACGCACGATTATCATATCATCCGCACTTTCCCATCGCGTATTATTAAATGCGAGAATGGTAAAGTTTTAGAGGACGCCCATATAGGATAACACGATTTAACACGATTGAGGAATTATTAAGATTTTACATGATCTTACCTATAACTCCCGCAATTAAAATCGTGACAAAATGATTCAATCCTTTAATCGTGTTTTGCTTTAAATTTAACCTTATTTGCCAGGTAAGCGGCAATCAGAATAATTATCATACCAATAATTTGGCTGGTATTTATTTGTTCGTTTGCCACCAGGAAACCTAATAAAACAGCTATAACCGGGTTTACATAAGCATAAGTACCTACTATAGGTGCGGGCCTTCTTTCCAGCAACCAAAACATTGCTGTAAAAGCAATAATTGATCCGGCAATAGCAAGGTATAATACCGCTGCCCACGAGCGTATAGTTATTGCCTCCATATTAAACTGACCAAACTCGCCTGTTGCCAAGCCTACTACCAAACAAGCAATTGTACCGCCTATTAACTGCCAACCAATATTCTTATATAACGAACCAGGGGTATGGTGATATTTATAATATAGCGACGCTATCACCCAACACAAGCTTGAAACTATGATTACTACCGAAGCAATGATCGTCTTTTCTGTTGCGCCTTGCCCGCCTGTTATGGTATGATTTTTAAATAATATCAGCACGCCAACAAGCCCTAATGCAATGCTAAACAAGGTTAATTTACTTCTAAAATAGTCGCCCCAGTTTTTCCTGTCGGCAATTATATACCAAATGGGTGCTGTAGATATAAGCACAGCCGTTAACCCTGATGGAACATACTTCTCTGCCCAGAATATAGTACCCTGCCCACATGTTAGCATAAAAGCACCAAGCAATAAGTTATTTATTGCTGTTTTATCAAAAACAGTTTCTCCTTTTACTGCAATGAACAACAACATTAATAAACCGGCAATAAAATAGCGCAAACTTGCCATAATAAATGGCGGCATACTTTCTATGCCTATACGGATAGCCAGGTAAGTGGTGCCCCAAATAACGTATACCAGGCCAAAGGCCAATACTATTTTCCAGTCTGTTTTTGATGATGCCGTACTCATGTCGGCAAAATATAAAATTGTGCCGAATAAATCAGCGATTTTGACAATTACCAACTGACACACCTGCTTAAAAAATAAATTTCGCTGTCAGCTTGTCGGTTTTACACTAATGGCAAGGTACTTGATTAGCACTATCAGCTATGAATTTTAACGATATGTTGAAGAAAAAAAAGACGGATGCTCCAGAAACAACTGAAGCTATAAATGACCCTATTGACAATACTGCAGAGGCACCACAAGCTGATGCACCTGATGAAAAATCTGCAGAAGATCTTTTAAAAGAAGAATTGTCATTAGCTAACGATAAGTACCTGCGCTTATATGCAGAGTTTGACAACTTTAGGCGCCGCACGGTAAAAGAGCGCGAAGATGCCCGAAAAATGGAAGGTAAAGACTTAATTACCAATTTATTGCCTGTGTTAGACGATTTTGAGCGCGCTTTAAAAGCTACCGAAAATGCGACAGAAGTAGCACCTGTTAGAGAAGGCGTTATACTGATACAGAACAAATTAAAAAATACGCTTACCCAAAAAGGTTTGTTATCGATGGAATCAATAGGCCAAACTTTTGATGCCGATCTGCACGAAGCTATAACCAACATCCCTGCACCTACTGATGACCTAAAAGGAAAGGTTATTGACGAAATGGAAAAAGGTTATTATCTTAACGATAAAGTTATCCGCTTTGCTAAAGTTATAGTTGGAGCGTAAGTAGAATTGCGGAATTCGGAATTTCGATTTCGGATTTACCTTAATAGTTTAAATAAAATCCGAAATCGAACATTCGAAATTCGAAATAAAAAGACATGTCAAAAAGAGATTATTACGATATACTGGGCGTAGCTAAAGGTGCTGATGCTGACGAGATAAAGAAAGCTTATCGTAAGATGGCTATTAAATATCACCCGGATAAAAACGAAGGTGATAAAGCAGCCGAAGATAAATTTAAGGAGGCTGCCGAAGCCTACGAAGTTTTAAGCAACCCGGAGAAACGCCAGCGTTATAACCAATTTGGCCATGCTGCCAATGCGCAATCTGCCAATGGTGGTGGTGGCGGTTACGGCGGCCAGGGCATGAATATGGAAGACATATTTAGCCAGTTCGGCGATATATTTGGCGGCGGCGGCGGTTTCGAAGGTTTCTTTGGTGGCGGGGGCGGCAGGCAGCAAGGTGGCCGCCGTGTGGCTCGTGGCAGTAACTTGCGTATTAAAGTAAGGTTGACATTAGAAGAAATTGCTAATGGCACCGAAAAGAAAATAAAAGTAAATAAGCAGATCATCTGTAAAACCTGCGAGGGTACAGGCGCTAAGGATAAATCATCTTTCCAAACCTGTAAAACCTGCGGTGGCCAGGGCGCTGTAAGGCGTGTAACCAATACCATACTGGGCCAGATGCAAACTACCAGCACCTGCCCTACCTGTAACGGCGAAGGTTCTGTAATAACTTCAAAATGTACTGTTTGCCATGGCGATGGCGTTGTACGCGGCGAAGAAACCATCAGCTTAAATGTTCCTGCAGGCGTTAGCGAAGGCATGCAGTTAAGCATGAGTGGTAAAGGTAACGCTGCCCCACGTGGCGGGGTACCGGGCGATTTGATCATACTTATTGAAGAGATCCCGCACGAAACTTTGAAGCGCGATGGCAACAATGTAATCTATGATTTGCATATCACCTTTATTGATGCAGCATTAGGTACCAGCATTGAAGTACCAACCATTGATGGTAAAGCCAAGATCAAAATTGATCCGGGAACCCAGGGTGGCAAAATATTGCGCTTAAAAGGCAAAGGTGTGCCAGAAGTAAACTCATATCACCGTGGCGACCAATTGATCCATATCAATATCTGGACACCAAAAGCGTTAAGCAACGAGGAACGCGCACTGTTAGAGAAACTACAAAACTCGCCTAACTTTAAACCCAACCCGGGCAAGAACGAGAAAAGTTTTTTTGAACGGATGAAGGAATATTTTGAATAAAAGCTGAAAGGCAAAAGATAAATGCAGAAAGCTCAGGGTGGTAAATTCTGAGTTTTCTGCATTATAGATTTTTTATTTAGCCTTTGGCTGATGCTGTATTATTGAGTTGATCAAATCCTGTACATGCTTATAATCAATTTTCTCAACTACATAACCCTGCCCTTCCCCATTATCATCCCAGGTATTTTTACCATTTGCGGCAACAAAATTCATTTTTCCTTTGTGTAGATCATAATAAGGCTCATATCCTTTTATGGCAATTAATACCGCGGTTTCATCCCAACTCATACGGCCCTGTGCATCGCCTGCTGATTTTGAAACGGCTATCCTGAAAGCATCTTTTACAGGGCTATTTTTTATAGCTGCATTATTTATCAATGGCAGGCCTGTCTTAATTTTTTCGCCTATTTCAAAGCCGGTATATATTACCGGGATGCCTATATTTTGAAATACATTGTTTGATGAGACAATATCTCTATCCAAATTAAACTCATGACCTCCCGGAAACTTACCGGCCATGCTTACCAATAGCTTTACTTTTTTGCGGACCAGTTCCTTCCCATCAAGTTTTGAATATTCGTCGGGTGTAGAATTAAGCAGATCAGAAATATTAGTTAAAAAACCAATGGTAACAATAGTTACGCTATTATCTGGTTGGGCAGTTAATATTTTACGGTACAACTTTACCGCGTCTTCAGCATCGGCATTAGTTTTTATTTTATGCGGATAGGCGGTAATTAAACTGTCCGTCCAATGTTGGCTGTCGCGGATGTTCACCGCATTACCACGTGGTACTCCGATGGGGATATTTGGACGTTTGAAATAGGTATTAAACAGATTAAGCACTGCGGCAATACCTTCATATTTATTACTTGCAATGGTGGCTAATATTTTAGCATCGCCGCTATCTGCCAAGGCATGAAGGATGGTTATGGCACCCACATCGTCATAATCCGGGCCCATATCGCTATCAAAAATTATGTTAACGGGTTTAGTTTGCTTTTGCGCTGAGACTTTTATCGCGCAGCAAAAAATTAAACAGCATATAATGTATTTTAATTTCATGGGATGAAAATAATTGGTACATAAACATACGCTACCTATTTTATTATTCGCTACTTTTAGAACAATTATTTCATAACCGCTAAACAATTCAGGCGATTATCTATTTAACACTTATGGCTAAACGCATTGCCGTAATGGACCTCGGCACCAATACCTTTCACTTGTTAATTGCCGAAGGCAGCGCTGCTGACTATAAGGAGATAATCCACGAACACGACTCGGTTAAACTGGGCGAAGGCGGTATAAACAAGGGCGTTATTCAGCCGGCAGCTTACGAGCGTGGTATTACCACCATGCAAAAATTCAGCGATGACATTAACGAACATGGTATAAGGGACGTTAAGGCAATAGCAACATCGGCTTTGCGTAATGCATCAAACGGTCAACAATTTATAGCTGATGTGGCTGATAAAACAGGCATCCAGATTGAACTGATAGACGGCGAACAAGAGGCCGAATACATTTACAAAGGCGTAAAACTGGCAGGCGGCTTAACTGACAAAACCTCGCTGATAATGGATATTGGCGGTGGTAGCGTCGAGTTTATTTTATGCAATGCTAATAGCATCCTCTGGAAACAAAGCTTTGAGATAGGTGCGGCAAGGTTAATGGATAAATTCCATCGTATTGACCCTATCCCTACTGAATCCATCAACTCACTTAACTTTTATTTGGATGAGCAACTCATAAGCTTGATCGCGGTAGCATCAAAATATCCGGTGGAAGCGTTGATTGGATCATCCGGGGCGTTCGAAACCTTTGTGGAGCTAACATCGTTAGCAAAAGGCAACTCTTTCGACCTCGCTATAAAAAACCACGAGTTTGACTTATCAGATATCATTAGCACTACCGACAAATTGATAGCTTCATCGCATAATGATCGTAAGGATATGAAAGGCATTATCCCTATTCGTGTGGATATGATAGTTGTAGCATCGCTAATGACGCGTTTTATTGTTGAGAAACTGGGCATTACCAAAGTTTGCATGTCAACCTACTCTTTAAAAGAAGGCGTATTAGCCGAGATGATGAATGAGTAGGTTTTAAATTCTCACCTATCATTTGTATCTTGCTATCCTTAACTGATACACATGAAATTAAAATTTACGCTATTGGGCGCTGCCTTGTTATTTGTTATTGCTGCACAGGCACAAAGGAAACCCCGTAACACCACTAACGATACCATCAAATCTAACTACCTACCGTCTGCCCTGTTCTCGCCATATTTTTATACAGAAAAGGGTAATGAGTTTCATTCGGTAAACGGCGAACCCGGCCCAAAATACTGGCAAAATCGCGTAGATTATAAACTCAATGTTAAAATTGACACCACCACAAAAACCTTAAGCGGCGACGAAAACATCACCTATACCAACAACAGCCCTGATGCTTTGCAATACCTATGGCTGCAAATGGATCAAAACACCTATAAAAAAGATGCGCGTTCTAACTTCGTAACCGGTTTCCAACCGGCTACAAACGCACATACCAATGGCTACCAGGTAGAGTCGGTTGCTATTATGCAAAATGGTAAAGTTGTGACGGTGCCTTATGTGATTACCGATACCCGCATGCAAATAAGATTACCAAAAGCGCTGGCCGGCAATGGAACCAAACTAAACGTCTTAATCAAATATCATTACACCATTCCGGGTACTTTTGGCGGCCGTACAGATTACGTAGACACCAAAAATGGCAAGATCTATGAGATAGCCCAGTTCTTCCCGCGTATGTGTGTTTATGACGACTCGCAAGGTTGGGATACACTGCCTTTTTTAGGTGCAGGCGAGTTTTATTGCGAATATGGCGATATCGATTATACCGTTAATGTTCCGTGGGATATGATCGTTGCCGGTTCGGGCGAATTGGTTAACCCAGCCGAAGTATTAACCGCCAAGCAAATAAGCAGGCTGGCAGCGGCGCGTAACAGCGACAAAACGCTGATGATAAGAACGCCCGAAGAAGTAACCAACCCTAATAGTCGCCCTGTTAACAAAGGCACGCTAACCTGGCATTTTAAAATGTACAACACCCGCGATGTGGCATTTGGCGCTTCCAGCGCGTTTATTTGGGATGCGGCAAGGGTTAACCTTCCGGGAGGTAAAAAATCTATGGCGATGTCTGTTTACCCTATTGAGAGCTATGGGAAAGACAAGTGGGACAGGGCTACAGAACATCTTAAACATTCTATCGAGTACTTTTCTGAAA
>JACMRC010000001.1 GCA_014376655.1 Mucilaginibacter sp.
AAAAAGTATATGGAAATGGTTAACTGTATTGGGCCCCGGCCTTACTACCGGCGCGGCTGATGATGATCCGTCGGGAATAGCAACATACTCGCAAACAGGCGCGCAATTTGGCTACGGGCAGTTATGGACAGCATTGTATATGCTGCCGTTTATGACAGCCGTACAAGAAGCCTGTGCGCGTATTGGCCTGGTTACAGGTAAAGGTATTGCCGCCGTAGTAAAAACGCATTACAGTAAGCCTGTGCTGTATGGGGTGGTTGGTTTGGTAGTAGTTGCCAACACCATTAATATTGGTGCTGACATTGGCGCCATGGCAGAGGCGGCAAATTTATTGGTCCCCGCCCCGTTTATAATTTTAACATTGTTATTTACAGTTAGCATACTAATCCTTGAAATATTTACCAGCTATAGGGTTTACTCAAAAATATTAAAATGGCTGGCGCTGGCGCTGTTGTCTTACCCTATTACTGTATTTATTATTCACCAGGATTGGCCAACGGTGTTAAAGGCCACCGTAATACCGCATATTGAGTTTAGTTTTGCCTTTTTATTTATCATAACCGGTGTTTTTGGTACAACCATAACACCGTATATGTTTTTTTGGGAGGCTTCGCAGGAGGTGGAAGAAATAAAAGAGAATGGCCATGCCGATGGTAACAAAACCGGAGTATGCTGGGCAGATATACATAATATGCGCAAAGATAATACGGCCGGCATGATCATATCTGAGTTTACTACCTGGTGTATACTGCTGGTAGGCGCTACTGTTTTACATCAAAGCGGCGTTAAGGATATTAAAACGGCTGCCGATGCGGCAAAAGCGTTAGAGCCATTGGTACATTCATTCCCTAATGCAGGCTTCTTGGCGAAACTGGTTTTTTCTGTAGGTATTATTGGATTGGGGTTGCTGGCCGTGCCGGTACTGTCAGGCTCGGCGGCTTACGCTGTAGCCGAAGCTTTTGATTGGAACGCCAGCCTCAATTTAAAATTAAAAAAAGCGCATGGCTTTTATGGCGTAATTACCATAGCTACACTAATTGGCTTGGTTATAAATTTTATTGGTATTGACCCTGTAAAGGCACTTATCTATACGGCAGTATTAAACGGTGTAGCCGCAGTGCCGTTATTGTTCCTGATCATCAAAATATCTGCAGACGAAAAAATAATGGGTGAGTTTAAAAGCGGCTGGCTATCAAAAGCTTTATTATGGTTTACTTTTGTGGTGATGGGCGGGGCGGCGGTGGCTTTGTTTTTTACGATATAGATGACGCTTGTAACCAGTTAAAAATCGCCCTAAAAAATATTTTCAAAAAGAGATTTGATATTATTATAATAACCCCTATATTTGCAGTCCTTAAATAAGAACAGAATAACAAGCTAAAAATGGCAAATCATAAATCATCAATAAAAAGGATCAGGTCTAACGCTGCGAAGCGCTTACGTAACCGTTATCAGGCTAAAACTACAAGAAACGCAATCAAGAGATTGAGAACCACTACCAGCAAAGCTGATGCTGCTCCTCTTTTATCAAAAGTGATCTCTATGCTTGACCGTTTAGCTAAGAAAAACGTTATCCACAAAAACAAAGCTTCAAACAACAAATCGAAGCTTACTAAATTTGTAAACGCGTTAAGCTAATAGCTTACTAAAGATATTTTAATCCCGAAAAGGCGATGAGTTTAGAACTCATCGCCTTTTTTGTTGGGGTTTATTGAACGCGCGCCGTTTACTCACCCGGTCTGCGCTGCGCTGGACCACCCTCTCTTCCGCAAGCGGGAAAGAGGGTTATTTTATTTATTTTTCTGCCCGCCCCCCTCTTTCCGCCGTAGGCGAAGAGAGGGGTGACGAGCGTAGCGATGTCGGGGTGAGTAAACGGCGCGCCTGCTAAACGTTTTTTTATTTCTCCAAACAAATCCCTACTTTAACCTCGTGGAAAATTACGATAACAAAATCAGTATAAAATCATGGGCCGAGGAGGACCGCCCGCGCGAGAAGCTAAGCACCCAGGGCCGTCGTGCTTTAACAGATGCCGAACTAATCGCGATACTGATAGGATCGGGTAGCCGCAGCGAGAGCGCGGTTGAGCTGAGCAAGCGTATTCTGCACCATTACGATAATGATTTGAACAACATGGCCAAAGCGTCCATATCAGAATTGTCGCGCTTTAAAGGCATAGGCGAAGCCAAAGCAATTTCCATAATTGCCGCCCTTGAAGTGGGCCGCCGCCGTAACGAGACGGAAACCAAAGTATTAGATACCATAAACGGCAGCAAAGACGCGTATAACATTTTGCGTAAGTTTTTAATGGACCTTAACCACGAAGAGTTTTGGATCCTGCTGCTTAACCAGGCAGGTAAGGTTACCGCTAAAGAGCTGATAAGCAAGGGCGGTTTAACAGGTACCGTGGCTGATCCCAAGATCATCTTTAACCTCGCCTTGCAGCATAATGCTGTATCTATAGTGATGGCGCATAACCATCCATCGGGTAATTTAAAGCCGAGCCAGTTGGATATTGAACTAACTAAGAAAATAGCCAATGCCGGTCGCTTACTGGATATAAGAGTGTTGGATCACTTAATTGTGACCAATGATGGCTTTTATAGTTTCGCGGATGAGGGAGTTATTTAAAGATGACAATAGTTTGAATATTAAATCGAAAACCGTCGATATATTTGCATCATGATTTTAGATCATAAAAAAGTAGAACGTATTTCAAAGGCATTGGGCGATCCATACCGTTTAAAAATAATGGAGATGGCCAAAAGCTCGGGTGGCGAGTGGGTGCAATGCGCTTGTATTGGCAGCAATATAGAACTGGCGCAGTCTACCATTTCGCACCACATTAGCCAGTTGGTGGATGCCGACTTGCTGATAGCCGAAAAAGATGGACGCAACGCCAGATACCAGGTTAATAAAGAAGTACTTTCTGCCTACGTTAATTTTTTAAATCAATTACAGGGATAAAAAAATTTATGCTATTAATCGATATTTTTAAATAAATCGATGGACGACGTAGAAAATGAACAGAAATAAGAGCTAACATGATTAAATATATCGATAAATTTAAATAAATCAATAAGTAACAAATGAAAAAGTTAGAAAATAAAGTAGCCGTAGTTACAGGTGGTAATAGCGGTATTGGCTTAGCAGCTGCAAAATTGTATGTAGCACAAGGTGCAAAGGTTGCTATAACCGGCCGCAACAAAACCACTATCGACGCAGCGGTTGATGAAATAGGTGGTGATATTATAGGTATAGTGAGCGATGTTGCTGATTTAAACAGCATAACCAGGTCGTATGAGGAAATAACCGAAACGTTTGGCAAAATTGATGTATTGGTAGTTAACGCAGGTGTATTTGTAGCTGCCCCGTTGGCAGATTATACCGAAGAAATGTTTGATACCACCAGTGATATTAATTTTAAAGGCGCGTTCTTCTCGGTGCAAAAAGCATTGCCATTTTTAAATGATGGCGCATCGGTTATCATTACATCATCGGCGGTAAGCAATAAGGCAATGGCTACTGCATCGGCTTATGCGGCTACAAAGGCTGCGGTAACTTCGCTGGCAAGAGGGTTCTCGGCCGAATTAGCAGATCGTAAAATCCGCGTTAACGTG
>JACMRC010000073.1 GCA_014376655.1 Mucilaginibacter sp.
CGAAAAGTATTTGATGCGGAAAGATAATGAGGATGTTTTTGTGGTTGTAAAAGAAAAGAAGGACTAATATTCCTATTTGCTTTCTTCCAAAGCGTCAATGACGTTTACGTTAAAATTTCTACATTTGAACCATGAGCATCCGTGTTGAAGGTTTAACAAAAATTTATGGCGAACAAAAGGCGGTAGACAATATTGGCTTTAGTGCAGCGCCGGGCGTGTTGGGTTTTTTAGGCCCTAATGGCGCAGGTAAATCTACTACCATGAAGATCCTTACCGGGTTTATCCCCGCAACAAGCGGTAAAGCCGAAGTGTGTGGATTTGATGTGGCTACACACCCTATTGAAGTAAAACGCTGCATTGGCTACCTGCCCGAAAGTAACGCGCTGTATACGGATATGTATGTAAAGGAGTCGTTAGCATTTATAGCAGATATCCACCAACTAACTGAACCTGCCAAACGCATTGCTGATGTTATAGAAATGACCGGCCTTGGCCCCGAACAGCATAAAAAAATAGGCCAATTATCAAAAGGCTATCGCCAAAGGGTGGGCATCGCGCAAGCTATTTTGCATGATCCGCAGGTATTAATATTAGACGAGCCAACCTCGGGCCTTGATCCTAATCAGCTTATCAGTATCCGCCAGTTAATAACCGAACTTGGTAAAACCAAAACAGTGATCTTGTCTACCCATATTATGCAAGAAGTTGAGGCTGTTTGCAGCCAGGTTATTATCATTAATAAAGGTAAAATTGTAACCAATAACTCGCTTCAAAACCTAAAAGAAGCAAATGGTAAAACATCATTAGAAGATATATTTATAAAACTGACTAACCAGTAGTTTGATAAAAAAACTGTGATTTAACGTATAGCTTTTAAGGGCATTGCATTTCAATTTGGTTTTTATAGTTTTGCATATACCAATTAACCCATTATATCGATGAAAAGAATACTACTTATACTGGCACTTGTAGCCGGTGCAACCTTAAATACTTTAGCACAAAAACCAGGTGGCGACAAATTTGATATTGGCCTTGAGTTTGGAAAAACAACAGGTAGTTATAGCAATTTTGTTGATTTCGCTTTTGGCGCATCCTTAAAATACAACCATCCTATAGCAGATGGCCTGGTATTTACAGGTTCGGCCGGTTATACTTATCTTCCATACAATAATGATTTTAAAACCGCAACATTAGGCTTTAATGTTGCTTCATCTGGCGAGGGCTTTGTACCATTAAAAGCAGGTGTTAAATATTTCTTTAATAAAACTATATATGGCGAAGGACAAATAGGAGCGGCCTTATCAACCAATAGCGGCGGAGGTGCTGCTTTTGCCTACGCACCAGGTATAGGTGCTGCGTTTGGGGGCGGCGCAGATATAGGTATACGTTACGAAGGTTGGTCTAAAAGCGGCAATACAATAAGCCAGGTAGCATTGCGTATAGCTTATAGTTTCTAAAAAATAATATTTAGTAAAAAGGCTCGTGGATATCCGCGAGCTTTTTTGTTTTCCGGCCATACCATTAGCAAATATTGTTGTAATTTCGGCGTTTAAGGCTTTGTAGTGTATAGTATCCTCAAAAAAGAAATAACCGCTTATCTTAGTTCATTAGTAGCCTATGTTACTATTGGCGTTTTCTTGTTAGTGCTGGGCCTGTTTTTATGGGTTTTCCCCGATTCATCTATCCTTGACTACGGGTATGCCGCGTTAGATAGCTTATTTAGCACAGCGCCATATTTGTTCATGTTCCTTATCCCGGCCATCACCATGCGGTCGTTAGCCGAGGAGCGTAATGCAGGCACTTTCGAATTGCTGTTAACCCGCCCGTTAACCCACCTGCAAATTGTACTGGGTAAATATTTTGCCGCTGTGGTAGTTGTGTTGTTTGCGTTGGTGCCAACGTTGATATATTATTACTCGGTGCATACGTTGGGTATCCCGCAGGGTAATATTGATACCGGGGCGGTTATAGGCTCATATATCGGTTTGTTTTTGTTGGGATCGGCATTTGCGGCTATTGGTTTGTTTGCGTCGGCCATTACTAAAAATCAAATCATAGCGTTTACGGTAGCCATATTCCTTTGTTACTTTTTTTACAGTGGGTTTGATTCGCTAAGCGGATTATTATCGCTGCAAAGCTCGGGCATACAAAGCCTGGGTATTACAGAGCATTATCAGTCCATAAGCCGTGGTGTTTTAGATACCCGCGACCTGGCTTACTTTATCATATTAACTGCAGTTTTTATTGAACTTACTTTGTTTGTATTGCTAAAACAGCAGCAACAAAGCTTCAAGAAAAGCGCAGTTTCTGCATTGTTCCTATTTATTGTAAGCATAAGTATTTTATCAAGCGCGGTATTTACCCGTATTGATTTTACAAAAGAGGGCCGTTATACCATATCGCAGGTTAGTCGTAATGTATTAGATAGCCTTAATAAACCTGTAAAGGTTACCGTTTATTTACAAGGCGATTTAACCGGTGGCATGAAACGCCTGCAACGCGCTACCAACGATATGCTGACAGATTTGCAAGCCTATAGCCACCGTAAACTGCAATTTGAGTTTGTCGATCCGCTGAAAGGCTTATCGCCCGAGCAACAAGAACAAGTTGTAAACGATCTGCATACGCGCGGGATTGAAGCAACCGCCCTTAGTGTGAAAACAGACGACGGGGTGACACAAAAAACAATTTTCCCAGCTGCAATTGTATCTGCTTATGGTAAGGACCTGCCGGTTACCCTGCTATACCAGCAAAGCCAGATGGGGCTTACTGCGGACGAAGTTTTAAATAATTCCATACAGAATTTGGAATATGCTTTTACATCGGCCATAAAAAAAGTAACCAAAGCGGGTAAGCCGCGTATTGGGTTTACTACCGGCCATGATGAATTAAAAGATGCGCAATTAGACGGTGCTATGGGTGCATTGTCTGATGGATTTTTGGTTGGCCGTGTCGAGCTGAATACTATCCCGTTTGATAGTTTAATGAAGATAAGCCTGGTGGTAATACCCAAACCCAACAAGCCATTTACCGAGGCCGAGAAGTTTAAGCTTGACCAGTACCTGATGCGCGGCGGCAAAATAGTTTGGACAATAGACCAGGTTAGTGCCGAGTTGGATAGCCTGCAGGGCCACGGTGGCGAGCAATTAGCCTTCCCAAAACAATTAAATTTAGACGACCAGCTGTTTGTATACGGTATCCGCATAAATTACGATCTGATAGCCGATATAAGCGCGGCGCAGATCCCAATAAGCACCGGCAATGTTGGCGGGCAGGCGCAAATACAATTAGTGCCCTGGCTGTTTTACCCGGTATTTATGCCAATAGCCAAACATCCTATCATCAAAAACCTGGATGGTATCCGCAGCGAGTTTGTAAGTACTATTGATATTCTGGAAACTAAGGATATTGCAAAAACTATCCTGCTGGCATCATCGCCTTACAATAAAAAATTAACGGCACCACACCTGTTATCGTTGCAGGCTATAGAGCAGCAACCCGACCCTAAAGCATTTCAAAGTGTGCCCAAAGTAACCGGCGTTTTGTTGGAAGGTAAGTTTACATCCGACTTTAAAAACCGGGCAAAACCTGAGGCCGTAGGCGAAAATGTCGCCATAAGGAATGAGAGTCAGTCAACAAAAATGATTGTAATAAGCGATGGCGATGTGTTCAAAAATCAGGTAGCGACGGATGGTTCGCCATACCCATTAGGTTATGACCATTATAGCCGCCAAACCTATGGCAACAAAAATCTATTACTCAACATTGCCGATTATATGACTGACGACTCGGGCCTTATCGCTTTGCGAAATAAAGAGATAAAACTGCGCCTGTTAAACCGCGCCAGGGTACGTGGCGAAAAAATGTACTGGCAGATAATTAATACAACTATGCCCTTGTTATTAGTGTTAATATTTGCTATTTTTCAACATTATAAGCGTAAGCGAAAGTATGCTCATTAAATTTTATACTTTTGACTAATTAATACTAAATTTATATATGAGATTTATAGTTTCAACATCAACTTTATTAAAGCAATTACAGTCTGTAAGCGGTGCATTAAGTAACAGTACCGTATTGCCTATACTGGAAAACTTTTTGTTTGAGATAAAGGATGGAAACTTAACCATTTCTGCCACTGATCTGCAAACCAGCATGACCACATCTTTAACCGTTGAGGCTAAAGAGAACGGCAGGATTGCTATCCCATCGCGCATATTATTAGAAACCTTAAAATCATTACCAGAGCAGCCGGTGGCTTTCTCTGTTGATGATGCTACGTTTGCTATAGAGATAAACGCAGGCGACGGTAAATACAAATTAAGCGGCGAAAACGGCGAGGATTTCCCGAAGATCCCGACTGTTGAGAATGCTTCATCGGTAAACTTACCGGCATCTGTTTTAGCAGAGGCTATTAACAAAACTATTTTCGCGGTAAGTAATGACGAGCTGCGCCCGGCGATGACAGGTGTTTACTGCCAGTTATCAAGCCAATACTTAACCTTTGTAGCTACCGACGCACACAAACTGGTACGTTACCGTAGGTTAGATGCTAAGGCCGAAAGTACAACATCATTCATATTGCCTAAAAAAGCTTTAACGCTGCTAAAATCGGCTTTACCAACTGACGATGTAAATGTATCGGTTGAGTATAACAGCACCAGCGCGTTCTTTAAATTTAACAATATTAACCTGGTTTGCCGCTTAATTGACGAGCGCTACCCTGACTACGAAGCGGTTATCCCGTTGAATAACCCTAATAAGCTGAGTATTGATCGTGTGGCATTTTTAGGCTCGTTAAGCCGTGTTGCTATTTACGCTAACAAAACTACGCACCAGGTTAGATTAAAAATAACCGGTAGCGAATTGCATATATCATCAGAAGATATTGACTTTGCAAACGAGGCGCACGAGCGTTTAGGCTGCCAGTACGAAGGCGAGGATATGGAGATAGGTTTTAACGCCCGTTTCCTGATAGAGATGTTGAAAAACTTAAGCGGCGAAGAAGTATCGTTAGAAATGTCGACACCAAACCGTGCGGGCATATTGTTGCCACAAGGCGGTGATGAAAACGAAGATGTGTTAATGCTGGTAATGCCGGTAATGCTTAACAGCTACGCATAATTAAAATTAATTTACATAGATATAAAAACATAGTCCGGGCGTAAAAACCGGACTTTTTTGTTAAACCGGATAACAAAACCTACAATAAGCAGTTATATAGCACCGGGAGTTATTTTATGAAGATCAGCACAGTACTTTTATTTTTCGCCTTTGCTATTACAGGTTTAGCAGCCTGTACTAAAGCGACTGATGATGTGGCGGTTGCTAATAAATCAACCCAGCTAACGTTAATTAACGCAAGTACAGATACGCTTAACTTTTACCAAAACGGCACCCGTTTAAATAACACATCAAACCTATATCCGTTTGGGCAGCTAAGCGCGCTATCAGTAATTGTAGGCGACCAAAATTTCCAGTTTAAAAAAGCGGGTAGCGCTAATACATTGGTTAACGCGCCATTTACTATACAAGCTGCAATCAATTACACCATTTTTTTTGCCGGGGAAGCTACCGATAAAGTATTTTTGTTAAAGGATACCATCAAGATAGATTCATTGGCAAGGATAAGATTTGTAAACGCCTCGCCGGTTAATGTTGACGTTGCTATAGGCAGTGGGTTTAACTATAAAAACCGTAATTTTAAATCGGCAACTTCTTTTATATCTTTGGCACCCGGGAAAGTTGCTTTGTCAATTTACCAGGCAGGCACCACAAACCTGTTGGCATCGGGCACATTAACCCTTGCAGGCAGCAATTCGTATACCTTATATACCAAAGGTGTATTAAATGGTACAGGGAATAATTTATTTGGAGCACGTATTTTAACAGCATTTTTGTAAAATGGGTAATAAAAATAAGGTAATGGTTTTTCTGTTTTTATGCTGTGCAGGCATAATGATATTGCCCTTTATAGCCTCGTGCGGTAAAAGCGATTCCGTTTCTCCATCGCAATCAAAAATACAGATGCAGGTGGTAAACTTAAGCCCCGATTTGCAGCCCATAAATTTATTGGTAGGTTATATAAAGCAAAATAATACGCCGTTTTCATACCCTAACCCATCCGGGTATTTCTCATTAAATAACCTGGATACACCTATACAGATCAGGTCGTACTCGCCGCTGATATCAAGTACCAACTTTGTATCATTCAATACAGCTTTAAAATCTAATTTTAAATACACCTTGTTTGTTACGGGTTTACGGCACGACAGCACAGTAACTTCGATATTTACGGTGGATACGTCGGCGACACCATCAGCAGGGCGCGGAAGGGTGCGTTTTGTTAATGCTTCGCCACGGTCGGGAGCATTTGATGTAACGGCTAACGATACTATCGCTTTCAGAAACCGGGCATATAAAAGTGTATCGCCATTTGTTGAAATGCCCGCTGGTACTTATGATTTTAAAATAAGGCCCGCCAATTCAAGCACCGTTATTCAAACCCTACAAAGTGTTACTATTGTTAACGGGAAAGTATATACTTTATATTGCCGGGGCATAGCTAATGGTGCCGACTCGGTAGCCTTTGGTGTGGGCATATTAAACAACAGGTAATCATTACCATATATATTTATATTTTTGCCCCAAATTAAATCCCATTGGAAATACTAAAAGCAATCCTCGACTTTATTATACATATTGATAAGCACCTGGTACAAATTACCAGCCAATACCAGGGGTGGACTTACCTTATATTATTCGCTATCATATTTGCTGAAACCGGTTTTGTAGTAACCCCATTCTTACCCGGCGACTCTTTACTATTTGCAGCAGGCGCGTTAATAGCCGGTGGTGCATCGGGCCTGGATATTTATTTGTTAGCGCTGATATTAATAGTTGCTGCCTTTTTAGGTAATACGGTAAATTATACCCTCGGTAATTACCTCGGCCCCAAAGTATTTAAAGAGAAAAATAAGATACTAAAGCTTGACTACTACCTGCAA